>JAWWCG010000046.1:0-12026 GCA_033720555.1 Kiloniellales bacterium
TGGGCCAAGGCGTCGTAGGCCGGGCGAACCAGTTGGGCCGCTCCCAGCCGTAGACGGCGCCGAACACGGCGCCCGCTCCGGCCATCGTTCCATAGGCCGGCGTTCTCACCTTCGGCCGCCCGGCCGGGCGCTCCTCGAAGGGGTAGTGGATGGCGAACTGCTTGCCGAAGCCTTCGATCGCCTTGGCGAGGCGGTAGTCGCGGTCGGCGTAGCCGCCGAAGCGGCGCGGATCGACGGCCAGCGCGTCCATCGGCGGCTCGCCGCCGACGATCCATTCGGCGAGGAACCTGCCGGCGCCGCCACCCTCCATGACGCCCATGCTCGAGCCGGTCAGGAGATAGGCCCGCTCGAGTCCGAAAGCCGGCCCGATCAGAGGGTTGGCGTCTGGGGTGAAGGTGATGGGTCCATTGACGACGGTCTTGATCCCGGCCTCGGCGAGGCACGGCACGCGGGCCATGGCCGCGCCCACGATGTCCGCGATGCGCTCGAGGTCCGGCGGCAGCAGCTCCATGCCGAAGCCGTCCGGCACGCCGTCGACCGACCAGGGGGTGCCGCCGCGCTCGTAGGGCCCGCAGATGAAGCCGTCGCGCTCCTGGCGCAGGTACCAGCTCTCCTCGGGGTCGCGGATGATCGGCAGCTCGGCGTCGCGCGCCGCCACGGCCGCGACCCGGTCGGTCACCAGGTACTGGTGGAGCATGGGCACGACCGGCAGGTCGAGGCCCATCATGGCGCCGATCTCGCGGCACCAGGTGCCGGCGGCGTTGACGACGATCTCGGCGGCGATGTCGCCCTCGCGCGTGCGCACCCGCCAGTCGCCGCCGCGGGTCCGCTCGATCGCCTCGACCGGGTTGTGGCGGCTCACCTCGGCGCCGGCGTCGCGGGCCCCCTTGGCCATGGCCTGGGTCGCCTGGCTCGGGTCGACGTGGCCGTCCAGCGGCTCGTAGATCGCGCCCAGCAGGCCGTCGGTCTCGACCAGCGGATAGATCTCCTTCAGCTCGGCGGGCGCGAGGATGTGGAACTCGAAGCCGGCGAAGCGCCCCAGGCCCTGGACGTGGCGGAACTCGTCCATGCGGTCGGCCGAGCGCGTGACCCTGAGCGCGCCCGAGGGATGGAAGCTCACGGGCTGGCCGGTCTCGGCCTCCAGCGACTGGTAGAGCCGCACGCTGTGGGCGCGCAGGTTCATGATGGTGAGGTTGTGGGCGAAGTGGGTGCAGAGCCCGGCGGCGTGCCAGGTCGAGCCGGCGGTGAGCTCGTTCTTCTCGACCAGCATGACGTCGCGCCAGCCGAGCCGGGTCAGGTGGTAGAGCAGCGAGCAGCCCATGGCGCCGCCGCCGATCACCACCACGCGGGCCTGGTCGCGCATCGCTCAGCTCCTCATGCGGCGGCCGTCGGGATCGTAGGGCGCGCGGGGCAAGGCGGCGAGGGGAAAGCGCGTGCCGGCGACGCCGATCTCGTAGCGCCCGGCGAGCAGGTCGCCGTGCCCGACGCCCGGCGCAGCCGAGACATAGCCGAGCGCCAGCGTCAGGCCGGTGCGGAAGCCGCGGCCGCCGGAGGTGGTGCGGCCGACCAGCGCGCCGTCGCGATAGATCGGCTCGTCGTGCAGCACCAGCGGCGTGCCCGCCGCCACCTGGAACAGGACGAGACGCCTTGCCACGCCGCTCTCCTTGAGGCGCAGCAGCGCCTCGCGGCCGAGGAAGCCGCCCGGCTTGTCCCACGCCACGGCGAAGCCGAGGCCGGCCTCCAGCGGCGTGTCGTCTGGGCCGATGTCGTGGCCCCAGTGGCGGAAGCCCTTCTCGAGCCGGCAGGCCTCGAGGCAGTAATGCCCGGCCGGCGCCAGGCCGAAAGCGGCGCCCGCTTCGAGGAGGGCGCGATGGACCGCGCGGGCGTAGTCGTTGGCGACGGTGAGCTCCCATCCCAGCTCGCCGACGAAGCTGAGCCGGGTGGCGCGCACCGGCGCCGGGCCGACCTCGATCTCCCGGCAGGCGGCGAAGGCGAAGGCGTCGTCGGAGAGGTCCGCGTCGCTCAGGCTCGCCAGCAGGTCGCGGGCGCGCGGCCCCATGACGCCGAGCACCGCGTAGGCCGAGGTGAGGTCGACGATCGCGACCCGCTCGCCCGCGCTCAGGTGGCGGCGCAGCCAGGCCAGGTCCTTCGCCCGGGTGGCCGCGCCGCTCACCAGCCAGAAGCGCTCGCCGTCGAGCCGGGTCACGGTGACGTCGGCCTCGATGCCGCCGCGGGCGTTCAGCATCTGGCTGTAGACCGTGCGGCCCGGCGCCACCGCCACGTCGTTGGCGCAGAGTCGCTGAAGGAAGCGTTCCGTATCAGGGCCTTGTAGCAAGATCTTGGTAAAAGACGTGAGCTCGAACAGGGCGACGTTCCGGGCGAGGACGGCGGCCTCGCGGGCCGCTGAGGGCCACCAGCCCTGGTCGCCGTAGCTGTCGCGAACCTCCGCCTCGTCGGGCGTCGTCGCGAACCACAGCGGCCGCTCCCAGCCGGCCGGCGCGCCGAACACCGCCCCCTGGGCGGCGAAGGCCTCGTGCAGCGGCGCGCGCTTGGCGCCGCGGCCGGTGCGCGGCTGCTTGAACGGCCAGTGCATGTCGAATTGCGTGCCGACCGCCTCGCGCACCCGCTCGGCGAGGAAGCGGCGGCTCGCCGCGTAGGGCTCGAAGCGCGCGAGGTCGACCTCCCAGAGGTCCATGGGCGGCGCGCCGGCGACGATCCATTCGGCGAGCGCCCGCCCGGCGCCGGCCGAGGAGACGATGCCGATCGAGTTGAACCCGGCGGCGACGAAGAAGTTCGGGACGCCCGGCGCCTCGCCGAGCACCTGCCGGGTGTCGGGGGTGAAACCCTCCGGGCCGTTCATGAAGTGCTGGATGCCGGTCCGTTCCAGGATCGGCAGGCGCGCCAGGCCGGCGGCGAGGAAGGGCTCGAAGTGGTCCCAGTCCTCGGGCAGCATGAGGAACGGCGCGTCGCCGTTGGCGCCGGCGGCGTCCCAAGGCTTGGCGTCGGGCTCGAAGCCGCCCAGCACCAGCTTGCCGGCGTCCTCCTTCAGGTAGATGCCGGCGTCGAGGTCGCGCACCACGGGGCAGGGCGCCGGCAGGCCCGCCACCGGCTCGCTCACCACGTACATGTGCTCGGCCGCCTGCACCGGGACCGGCACGCCGGCGAGCGCCCCGACCTGGCGCGCCCAAACGCCGGCGCAGTTGGCGACCTTCGCCGCCTCGACGCGGCCGCCGTCGGCCAACGCGATCGCGAAGCCGCCTTGGGCGCGCCGCTCGATCGCCGCGACCTGGGCCTGCTCGCGGATCCGCACGCCGGCCGCCCGCGCGCCCCGGGCGTAGGCCATGCAGAGGTCGACCGGGTTGACCTGGCCGTCCTCCTCGACCCAGAGGGCGCCGGCCAGGTCGTCGGTCCGCAGCAGGGAGAAGCGTTCGCCGACCTCGCCCGGCGCGAGGATGCGGGCGTCCAGCCCGGTCATCTCGCCCATGGCGGCGATCCGCTTCAGCTCGATCAGGCGGTCTTGCGTCTGCGCCAGCCAGAGGCCGCCGGTGCGCCGGTAGCCGGTCGCCTGGCCGGTCTCCGCCTCGAGCCGGGCGAACAGCTCCGTCGCGTAGATCGACAGCCGGGTCAGGTTGAGGCTCGCCCGCAAGGGGCCGACGATGCCGGCGGCGTGCCAGGAGGTGCCGCTGGTGAGGGCGTTGCGCTCCAGCAGCAGCACGTCGCGGGCGCCGAGCTGGCCCAGGTGGTAGGCGAGGCTGAGGCCGATCACGCCGCCGCCGACGATCGCCACCTCAACCTGTTCCGGGACCCGCTCCGGGGACCGCTCCGAGCCCGCCTCCCGCGTGCCGCTCATGGCGAGGCCTGGTCGCTTTCGGCGAGGCGGCGGACGGTCTTGGCGTCGGGATCGATCTCGACCAGATCCCCGGTCGCGAGCGCTTGGGTGATGTCGACCCCGAAGGCGTCGGCCAGGGTCAGGCCGGCGAGCGCCGCGCCCTGCGCCAGCACCGGATTGCACCAATTGAGGAGAAGGGCGGCCGGCGCCCTGCCGGTCGCCACCATCTCGTTGAACATCCAGGCGCTGGCGACGCCGCCCTTGGCGCGGTCGAGCACCAGCACCCGGCCGACGTAGCTGGTGCCGTAGAGCGCGTGGCTGGGGCGCGAGAAGACCCCCGCCGCCCGGTCGAGGTCGTAGCGCGCGGAAAAGCCGTCGGTCGCGACCAGCGCCTCGCCCCGCAGCTTCGCGCCCATGGCCCGTCCGGCGGTGAGGACCCCGGCCATCGGCTCAGGCCTCGAGCGTGCCGCGCACGGCGGCCTCGACGCAGCGCGCCATGGAGGCGAGCGCCGGCTGATAGCCGTAGCCGCCGATGATGTTGGCGAGCTTGGCCGAGTTGGTGAGCAGCCGGCGCCAGCCGTTGGCCGCGCCCATCTCGCGGGCGTACATATTGTAGAAGCAGACGCCCTCGAGAAGCTGGCCGCCCGCCGCCTCGATCTTTTCGGCGAGGCCCAGGCGCCGGGCGGCGGCGGCGTTCTCCTCGGTGGTCGCCGCCAGCAGGCTGACGCCGTCGGCGATCCGGCGGCCGTCGAGCAGGCCGGCCAGGCTCTGCAGCTCGAGCAGGGAGAGCTGCGGCGCGGCGAAGACCACGAGGTCGAGACGCCCGCCGTCGCCGGCGAAGCCGGACTGGAAGCCGTCGATGTCGGCCCGGGCGACCGCGATCGGCCCGCGGGCGTCCGTCGCCGCCGCCGCCGCGAGGCTGGGCGCCTCCGGCGTCACCCCGGCGACGTGGAAGTGGGGCGTGGCGCCGTAGCTGCCGAGGCTGGCGGCCAGGTGCTTGAGGGCGTCCGAGCCGGGCGCGCGCTCGACGCCGACGAGGATCGGGATGTCCCAGTAGGCGCGGAGCTGGCGGCCGATCACGCCGCCCAGAGCGCCCCATTCGGTGAGCTCGCGCGGCTCGAAGGCCAGCTTGAAGACGGACCGCGCCTTGCGCTCGGCCGCCAGGTGCATGCCGTAGCGCGGCGCGCGCCCGGTGAGCGCCGCCCACAGCGCCGCGACGCCGCCCTCGAAGTTGCTGCGGGCGCCGCACACGCCGTTGGCGTAGTTGACCGAGCCGGTGTCGCCGAAGGCGACGTGCTCGCCCAGCACCGGCGCCATCACGGTCTGGTAGTTGATGCAGGTGTTGGTCATCAGGCAGCCGAAGGCCTCGAGCGCGCGCACGATGCGCTGCTCGCGGGCCGCGGCGTAGTCCGGCTGGCCCAGGCGGGCGCAGAGGCGGCGATCGACGCCGCGCGGGTCGGTGACCGTCGGCACCCGCACCAGGCGTTCCTCTTCCGGGTGATCGGCCAGGCGCTCCAGCAGGCTGAGGCCGGCCTCGCCGACCGCCTCGCCGTCGGCCATGAGGTGCGCCTGGGAGACCGGAATGAAATCCTCGGCGCCGAAGAACCGGCCGACCGCGAGCTGCTGCGCCAGGGCGAAGCGCCGGGGCTCGCCCAGCTCGCCCGCCAGCATGGCCCGTTCCTCGTCGCTCAATCGCATGGCCGGCCTTCCATTCGTCTCCCGGACTTTGCCCCCGAGCTTGGCCCTCGCGCGCGTCCGTCGCATGTCCATCGCAGTCCCCAAACTAAAGACCGGCCCCCAAGGGCTTCAATAAAACTGTTTCGCCATTAGTGATTCTAATATTGTGATGAGGCCGCCCGGCTTGGCAGTCTGGCCGTGCGTTCGCGGCGGGGCGGGATCGAGAGAAAGCATGCGCAAGAAGGGCGAGTTCGACTTCAACCTGCTGCGCGCCATGGAGGTTTTCGTCACCGTGGCCGAGATCGGCCAGGTGACCAAGGCAGCGCGGCTGCTCGGCATGACCCAGTCCGCCGCCTCGCAGCAGTTGCGCGCCCTCGAGGGCGCCTTCGGCAGCCGGCTGATCGACCGCACGTCACGGCCGATCCGCCTGACCCAGGCCGGCGTCGCCCTGCACAAGCGCGCGGCGCAGATCCTCAGCGAGATCGAGGAGCTCAAGGCCCAGGTGCGCCGCCTGGAGCATATCCCGGTGCCGCTGCTGCGCATCGGCCTGCTGTCGTCGCTGGCCGGCCCGCTCTCGCCCTTCATCGTGCGCCACTGCAAGGAGCGCATGCAGGTGCCGGAGCTGATCCTGCGCACCGGCCTGGCGAGCGACCATCAGGAGCTGCTGCGCACCCGCGAGGTCGACCTCATCGTCACCTCCGACCCCCTCTACGACGTGGACGGGCTCGAGCGCCACGTCCTCATGTCTGAGCCGTTCTATCTGGTGGTGCCGCGGGCGTTCAACGGGCCGGTCGACGACCTGGCGGCTCTGGCCGCGAGCCTGCCGCTGATCCGCTTCACCGCCAAGGTGCCGCTCGGGCGGCGCGTCGAGCAGCACCTCCGCCGTCTGCGCCTCGACATCCCGCACGGGCTGGAGGCCGATCGGGGCGAGGTGGTGCTCGCCATCGTCGCCGCCGGGCTGGGCTTCGCCATCCTGACGCCCACGCTGCTGCTCGACCGCGGCGAGGCGGCGCCGGACGTCAAGATCAGGTGCCTGCCGACGGCGCAGCTCAGCCGCACCATCTCGCTGGTCGCCCGCGAGCGCGAGCTGGGCAACATTCCCGGCAGCCTGGCCGGCGCCATCCGCGAGGCGCTGGCGGCGCAGCTCGAGCGCCGGCTGGCCGGCCGCCTGCCGAAAGCCGCGCCGCGCCCGCAGTTCGGCGACTTCGCCACCGTCCCCGGGGCGGTCCCCGGCGCCGTCCCCGGCGCCACCCCCGCCGCCGTCCCCGCCTGATCCGCGAGCCTCTTGCCCATGCACCCGGTCATCGCCCTGTGGTCTCATCCGCGCTCCATGTCGACCGCCCTCGAGCGGGTGATGCGCGAGCGCGGCGACCTCGCGTGCTTTCACGAGCCCTTCATGTACGACTACTACGTCGCCCGCGCGGTCAGGGTCATGCCCCACTTCGAGGTGGACCCCGAAAAGCCCAAGTCCTACGAGGCGATCCGCGACAGGCTGCTCGAGGCCGGCGAGGCGGGGCCGGTATTCTTCAAGGACATGAGCTACTACGTGGTGCCGCGGATCTTCGAGGACCGGGCCTTCGCCCGGCGCCTGACCCACAGCTTCCTGATCCGCGACCCGGTGAAGTCGATCCTCTCCTACCACAAGCTCGACCCCGACCTCACGCTGGAGGAGATCGGGCTGGAGGCGATCTGGCGCCACCTCGACTGGGTTCGCGAGCTCGTCGGCGAGACGCCGGCGGTGCTCTGCGCCGAGGAGGTGCAGGCCGACACCGCCGGGGTCTTGAACGCCTATTGGCGAAAGATCGGTCTGCCGCCGGCGCCCCACGCCTTGAGCTGGACGCCGGAGAAGACGCCCGACGACTGGCAGCAGGTCGCCGGCTGGCATGGCGATGTCGCCGCCAGCGGCGGCATCCAGGCCATGACCCCGGCGCAGGAGGCGGCGGAGGAGGCGGCGCAGCGCGCCGCGTTCGAGCAAGCCGCCGAGAAGGCGCCCAAGCTGCGCGAGTTCCTGGCGCACCACCGGCCGTTCTACGACCGGGCGCGGGCCCTCGCGATCGCCGCCGGCGACCCCATATAATCCCTATGATGAAGCCTATTAGAGTTGCCACTGGTGACACGGCACGCTGTGCCGCGGTCCCGCTTCGGCAGTAGATTGGGGCCGGCCCCGCCAAGGGGCCCGCCGAGGAGAGAACGACCATGCCCGACACCGCACCGAACGCAGCCCCCAATTCCCTGGCCGCCAAGGACGTCGCTTTTTCGCTGCACCCCTATACCAACCTGGCGGCGCACCAGGAGAAGGGGCCCCTGGTGATCGTCCGCGGCGAGGGCATCCACGTCTTCGACGAGGACGGCAAGGAATACATCGACGCGCTCGGCGGCCTGTGGTGCACCGCCCTCGGCTTCAGCGAGCCGCGCCTGGCGAAGGCCGCGGCCAAGCAGCTCGAGACCCTGCCGTTCTCCCACTCCTTCGCCCACCGGGCCCACCCGCCGACCATCGAGCTGGCCGAGAAGCTGATGGAGATCGCGCCGGCGCCGCTGGCGCGCCCGTTCTTCGTCAACTCCGGCTCCGAGGCGGTCGAGACGGCGATCAAGATCGTCTGGTACTACCAGAACGCCCTCGGCCGGCCGGAGAAGAAGAAGATCATCGGCCGCAACCGCGGCTACCACGGCGTGCTGGTCGCCTCCGGCAGCCTGACCGCGATTCCGCCCATGCAGAACGACTTCGACCTGCCGTTCGGCGGGCGCTTCCTCAAGCTCACCACGCCGTGCCACTACCGCTACGCCGAGCCGGGCGAGGACGAGGCCATGTTCTCGGACCGCCTGGCGGCCGAGCTGGAGGAGCTGATCGAGACGGAAGGCGCCGACACCATCGCCGCCTTCATCGCCGAGCCGGTCATGGCCGGCGGCGGCGCCATGCCCCCGCCTGAGGGCTACTTCGAGAAGATGCAGGCGGTGCTCGAGCGCCACGACATCCTGATGATCGCCGACGAGGTGGTCTGCGGCTTCGGGCGAACCGGCAACATGTGGGGCAGCGAGACCTACGGCATCCGTCCCGACCTCTTGACCTGCGCCAAGGCGCTCTCCTCGGGCTACCTGCCAATCGGCGCGACGCTGGTGTCCGGCGAGATCTACGAGGCCCTGGTCGAGCAGAGCCGCAAGCACGGCATGTTCGGCATCGGCATGACCTACGGCGGCCATCCGGTCTGCGCCGCGGTCGCGCTGGAGACTCTGAAGATCTATGAGGAGCGCGACATCCTCGGCCACGTGCGGGCGGTCGCGCCCCATTTCCAGAAGCGGGTGCGCGAGCTGGGCGACCACCCGCTGGTCGGCGACGCGCGCGGCGTCGGCCTGATCGCCGGCCTCGAGATCGTTCGCGACAAGGCGACTAAGGAGTCCTATCCGCCGGAGGCCAAGGCCGGCGCGCTGCTGATCGAGAAGGGCATCGAGGCGGGCTTCCTCACCCGGCCGCTGCCGTCGGACACGCTCGGCATCTGCCCGCCGCTGATCGTCACCGAGCGCGAGATCGACACGCTCTTCGCGCGCATCGCCCAGGCGCTGGACGAAACCAAGGCGGCGCTCGACCGGCTCTAGGCCGCCCGAAAGCTGAAGGGGCGCGGAGAGGCGAGCCGATGGGGGAGGGCATGTCCGATCACGTGAGCCCGCCAGCGACGGTGGCCGCGAAACGGCGGCGCGGCGGCGGCCGGGCTAGCGGCGGCCGCGCCCGGCGGCGCGAGGCCCGGCAGGACAAGGCGCCGCCGCGCCTGCCCTACATCCAGCGCGGCGTCGGCGTCTATAGCCTGCTCGACGACGAGGGGCTGAGCCTCATCGAGGCGAACGCGGAGACCATCCTGAAGGAGATCGGGATGGAGTTCCGCGACGACCCGGAGGTGCTCGAGATCTTCCGCGCCGCCGGCTGCGACGTGCGCGGCGAGCGGGTGCGCTTCGAGCCGGGCTTCTGCCGCGCCGTCATCCAGGAGAGCGCGCCCCGCCAGTTCCGCCAGCACGCCCGCAACCCGGCGATGAGCGTCGAGATCGGCGGCGCGAACACGCTGTTCTGCCCGAGCTTCGGGCCGCCCTTCGTCCACGACCTGGCGGGCGGGCGGCGCTACGCCACCCTGGAGGACTTCCGCAACTTCACCCGCCTGCACCACATGCTGGCGTCGGTCCACCACTCCGGCGGGGTGGTCTGCGAGCCGGTCGACATCCCCGTGCCGGTGCGCCACCTCGACATGATCTACGCCCACTTGCGCCTCAACGACAAACCCTTCATGGGCGCGGTGACGGCGCCGGAGCGCGCCCTCGACACGATCGAGATGGCGAAGATCGTCTTCGGCGCCGGCTTCGTCGAAGAGCACTGCTGCCTCTACAGCGTCTCCAACGTCAACGCGCCCCTGGTGCTCGACGCCACCATGCTGGGCGCGCTCAAGGTCTACGCCCGCCACAACCAGGCCGTCGTGGTCTCGCCCTTCATCCTGGCCGGCGCCATGAGTCCGGTCACCGTCGCCGGCACGCTCTCCCAGCTCTTCGCCGAGGTGCTGGCGGGGCTGGCGCTGATCCAGCTCATCCGCCCCGGCGCGCCCGCCGTCTTCGGCACCTTCGCCAGCCCGATCTCGATGCAGACCGGCGCGCCCACCTTCGGCACGCCGGAGGGCATGCAGATCCAGTTCTCCGCCGCCGCGCTCGCCCGCCGGCTCGGCGTGCCGTTCCACTCGGTGGGGGCGCTCACCGCATCGAAGGTGCCCGACGCCCAGGCGGCCTACGAGAGCGCCCTGCAGCTTCAGGCGGCGGTCCTCGCCGGCGTCAACTTCATCATCCACGCGACCGGCTGCCTCGAGGGGCTCTTGACCATGGGCTACGAGAAGACGGTGATGGACGCCGACGTCTGCGGCGCCCTCCAGGCCTTCGCCAAGGGCGTCGATCTCTCTGCGAACGCCCAGGCGCTCGACGCGGTGCGCGAGGTCGGCCCGGGCAACCACTACCTCGGCTGCCAACACACCCAGCGCAACTTCGAGACCGCCTTCTATCGCTCGACCCTCGCCGACAACAAGACCTTCGAGCAGTGGCGCGCCGACGGCGGCCATTGGCATCAGGAGCGCGCCGCCAAGCTGTGGCGCAAGATGCTCGAAGACTACCAGGCCCCGCCCATGGACGAGGCGGTCGACGAGGCGCTCCAGGCCTATATGGCGCGGCGGAGGGAGGAGATCGGGCGAGGGGCATAGGGCACGTCTTAGGTTCAGTTCACGGCAGCTTTGGGAAGAGACATGGCGGATCGCGAGGACCACGCCGGCCGCACGCCGGAGGAGCGGCTTTATCGCATCGTCGAGGAGGGGCTGTGCATCGGCTGCGGCCTGTGCCAGAGCGTCGCCGGCCCCGATCGCCTGCGGATGGTGGTGACGCCGGCCGGCGACGAGCGGCCCTACGCCGTGGCGCCCCTCGACCACGCGACCGTCGACCGCATCTACGACGTCTGCCCCGGCACCCGGATCGACGGCCTGCCCGAGGCCGAGGTGGCCGAAGAGACGACGGTCGACCCGGTGTGGGGGCCCGTCTTGCGCATCGCGCGGGCCTACGCTGCCGACCCGGAGGTGCGCTTCAAGGGCTCGACCGGCGGCGTGCTGAGCGCCCTCGGCCTCTATCTGATCGAGAGCGGGCGGGTCGATTTCGTACTCCACGCCAAGGCCTCGCAAAGCCAGCCGAGCTTCGGCGAGCGCCAGGTGAGCTGCAGCCGCGCCGAGGTGCTCGCCGGCATGGGCTCGCGCTACGGGCCGACGGCGACGCTGGTCGACCTCGCCGAGGTGCTCGACCGCCGTCGGCCCTTCGCCTTGATCGCCAAGCCCTGCGACGTGACAGCGCTCAGGAACGCGGCGCGCCACGACCCGCGGATCGACGAGCTGTGCCGCTACAAGCTCGCCCTGGTGTGCGGCGGCTTCATGGCGGCGCCGGACATGCGCGCCTTCCTCGCCGGCCTCGGCGTCGACCACCGCGAGGTGGCGCGCCTGCGCTACCGCGGCCACGGCTGCCCCGGCGCGACCCGGATCGAGACCCGCGACGGGCGGGCGATCGAGCTGGACTACCTCGACATGTGGGGCGAGGACGACAGCGCCTGGAGCCTGCCGTTCCGCTGCAAGGTGTGCCCCGACGGCATCGGCGAGGCGGCCGACCTGGCGGCCTCCGACACCTGGCCCGGCGGCGTGCCGACCCGCGCGGGCCAGGCGGGCGACCTCGGCACCAACGCGGTGCTGGCGCGCACCCCGGCCGGCCTGGAGCTGCTGGAGGCGGCGGCGCGGGACGGCGCATTGGTGATCGAGCGGGACGTCACGCCCCGGGACATGGACGACTATCAGCCCCACCAGGTCGCCAAGAAGCGCGCGGTCTGGGCGCGCCATCTCGGCCTCAGGACCGCCGGCAAGCTGGCGCCCGAGGTGCGGCGGCTGAGGATCGCCGAACTGGCGAAGGAGAACGGCGTGGGCGAGAACCTGCGCCAGGCCCGCGGCACGCGCCGTCGCGCCCGCGACGGCAA
>JAWWCG010000047.1:0-11958 GCA_033720555.1 Kiloniellales bacterium
CCAGCCGGGTGAGCGAGGTGCGCGCGGCGATCGACCGCGCCGAGCACCCGGCGCTGTTCATGGTGGACACCATCTCCTCGCTCGCCTCGATCGACTACCGGCACGACGAGTGGGGCGTCGACGTGACCGTGGCCGGCTCGCAGAAGGGCCTCATGCTGCCGCCGGGCCTGAGCTTCAACGCGGTCAGCGAGAAGGCCCGCGCCGCCTCGACCGGGGCCCGCCTGCCCCGCAGCTATTGGTCCTGGGACGAGATGCTGGCGATCAACGACAAGGGCTTCTTCCCCTACACGCCGGCCACCAACCTCTTGTTCGGCCTCAGGGAAGCCCTCGACATGCTGCTCGACGAGGGCCTCGAGGCGGTCTTCGCGCGCCACGCCCGCCACGGCGAGGCCACCCGGCGCGCGGTGCGCGCCTGGGGGCTCGAGACGCTCTGCCTCGACGCGCGCGAGGAAAGCAACTCCCTGACCGCGGTGCTCATGCCCGAGGGCCACGACGCCGACGCCTTTCGCGCCGTGGTGCTCGACCGCTTCGACATGTCGCTCGGCAACGGCCTCGGCAAGGTGCAGGGGCGCGTGTTCCGCATCGGACACCTGGGCGACTTCAACGATCTCATGTTGGCTGGTACGCTGTCCGGCGTGGAGATGGGCCTCGGGCTCGCCGGCGTGCCGCACCGCGCCGGCGGCGTGCAGGCGGCGCTCGACTACCTGGCCGAGGCCGCCGCGGAGGACCGCCGCAACACGAGGAAGGAGCGCGCCCCGGCCTGAGCCAGATCCCCCGCGCGCCGAACCGCGCGGCCGGCCCGTCCGAATGCACGCGACAGCGGCCGGCATCTGTTCGATAATGCTCAATAATCAAGACAAACGACGACTGAAAGGGAGGCAGTAATGAAATCGATGAAACTGGTTGCCATGGCCATGGCCGCGACGCTGGTGAGCGCGCCGGCCCTTGCCGACGAGCTCGAGCTCACCTTCGGCCACGTCGGCGCGCCGGGCTCGCTGTTCGAGATCTCGGTCAACGAGTTCGCCAAGCGCGCCAACGAGAAGCTGGCCGGCAAGGCGACCGTCACCGGCTTCGGCTCGAGCCAGCTCGGCAAGGACCAGGAGCTGCTGCAGAAGCTGAAGCTCGGCACCGTCACCTTCGCGCTGCCGTCGACCGTCATGTCGACCGTGGCCGACGAGTTCGGCCTGTTCGAGATGCCCTACCTGGTCAAGAGCCGGGAGCACATGGGCCGCATCGAGGAGGAGATCTTCTGGGAGCAGATCGCGCCGGCCGCCGAGGCCAAGGGCTATAAGATCCTTGCCGTGTGGGAGAACGGCTTCCGCCACATCACCAACAACGTTCGGCCGATCAACGTGCCGGCGGATCTGGAGGGGATCAAGCTGCGCACGCCGAAGGGCGAATGGCGGGTCAAGATGTTCCAGGCCTATGGCGCCAACCCGACGCCCATGTCCTTCTCGGAAGTGTTCACGGCGCTGAAGACCGGCGTCATCGACGGACAGGAAAACCCCTTCGCTCAGATCTACAGCGCCAAGTTCCAGGAGGTGCAGAAGTACCTCTCGCTGACCGGCCACGTCTACACGCCGGCCTATGTCCTGGTCGGCAAGGAGCATTGGGAAAGCCTGCCCGAGGACGTGCGCCAGGTCCTCGAGGAGACGGCGAAAGAGACTCAGGCCTACGTCTACGAGCAGGCCGCGGCGCTCGAGACCGACCTGCTGCAGAAGCTGAAGGACGGCGGCATCGAGGTGAACGAGGCCGACAAGGACGCCTTCATCGAGGCCAGCGGCACGATCTACGAGGAGTTCTCGTCCACCGTCGACGGCGGCGGCGCCATGGTCGACAAGGCCCTGAGCCTGGGCGAAGGATCCTGATCCAGGGGCCGGCCGGCGCGCGCCATCGGGCGTGAGCCGGCCGGCCGCCATCGCCATCGCCAAGCCTTCGAAAGGTCGGTGGCGCGGGGGGCCTCGTCTCTCATGCTCGCTCGGATCAAGACGGTCCTCAGCCGTCTGCTCGAGACCGTCGTCGTAAGCCTCGTCGTCAGCTTGACGGCGGTGGTCGTGGTCGCGGTCGTCTATCGCAAGGCCGGGGCGTCGCTTTCCTGGTACGACGAGGTCGCCTCCGTGCTGCTCGCCTGGGTGACCTACTACGGGGCCGCGCTGGCGGCGCTGAAGCGCCAGCACATCGGCTTCGACGGCATCGTGCGCGCCGTCTCGCCGGCTTGGCGCCTCTTGTTCGTGATCGTCTCGGAAATCGCCGTGCTCGGCTTCTTCGCGCTCCTGGCGTGGGCCGGCTGGATCGTGCTCAACGTGCTGCAGGGCGACACGCTGGTCAGCCTGTCCTGGGTCCCGGTGCAAGTCACCCAATCGGTGATCCCGATCGGTGCGGTCCTGTTCATCGTCTGCGAGCTGATCAGCCTGCCCGAATACTGGCGCGACCTGCGCGAGGGCGGGCTGCCGTCCGAAGTGGCGGCGCATCTCGAGCCCAAGCCATGACGCTTCTTCTCATGGTCGTCGGGCTGTTCGCCCTGATCCTGATCAACGTGCCGATCGCGGTCGCCCTCGGCGTGGTGGCGGTGATCGCCATCTACCTGACCCAAGGGCCGGGAATGCTGCTGAACACCGCCCTGGTCATGTACGACGGCGCGACCAACTTCCCGCTGCTGGCGATCCCCATGTTCATCCTGGCCGGCGCGATCATGAACGCGACCGGCATCTCAACGCGCCTGATCGCCTTCGCCTCGGCGCTGCTCGGCTTCATCCGCGGCGGCCTCGCCATCGTCAACATCGCGGCCTCCATGTTCTTCGCCGAGATCTCCGGCTCGGCCGTCGCCGACGTGGCCGCGCTCGGCTCGATCCTCATGCCGGCGATGAAGAAGCGGGGCTATCCGGCGGCCTTCGCCGCGGCGGTCACCTCGTCCTCCGCCACCCTGGCGGTGGTCATACCGCCCTCGATCCCGATGATTCTCTACGGCGTCATGTCCAACAGCTCGATCGTCGAGCTGTTCGTCGCCGGCATCATCCCGGGGATCCTCGGCGGCCTCGGCATGATGATCCTGTCCTATTGGATGGCCCGGCGCCACGGCTGGCCGGTGGAGGAGATGCTGCAGCTCTCGCGGGTGTGGCGCACCTTCAAGGAGGCGGTCTGGGCGCTGATCCTTCCCGTCATCATCCTCGGCGGCATCTTCGGCGGCCTGGTCACCGCGACCGAAGGCGGCGGCCTGGCGGTGGTCGCGGCCCTGGTGATCGGCGGCCTGATCTACCGCGAGCTGGACTGGCGATTCCTGAAACAGGCGGTCATCGAGGGCGGCATCCAGACCGCCGTCGTCATGCTGCTGGTCGCCGCCTCGGCGCTGGTCGGCGTCTATCTGACCCAGCAACAGGTGCCCCAGCGCCTGGCGGCCGCCATCCTCGACCTGACCGACAATCCCTACGCGGTGCTGGCGCTGCTCAACGTCTTCTTCCTGGTGATCGGCCTGTTTCTCCACTCCGCCGCCGCCATCATCCTGGTGGTGCCGATCGTCATGCCGCTGGTCAACGCGGTCGGCATCGATCCGGTTCACTTCGGCCTGGTGGTGACGCTCAACCTGGGGATCGGCCAGCAGACGCCGCCCGTGGCGAGCGTCCTGATCACCGCCTGCGCGATCGCCAAGGCCAACATCTGGGAGGTCAGCAAGGTCAACATCTACTTCATCTCGGTGCTGTTCGCGGTCTTGATGATCGTGACCTATCTGCCGATGATCCCCATGAGCCTGGTCGAGTACTTCTATCGGTGACGCCCGGCCGGCGCGACCCGAAGCGGCGCAAACAGCGGAGGCGGCCATGACCGAGAACATCCTGATCGAGCGGGACGACACGCTCGACACGGTCGCCACGGTGGTCCTCAACCGGCCGGAAAAGCTCAACGCCATGACCAAGGGCATGTGGCGCGGGCTCGGCCAGGCGATGAGCGAGCTCGCCGCCGACGATTCGCTGCGCTGCGTGGTGCTGCGCGGCGCCGGCGGCAAGTCCTTCTCGCCGGGCAACGACATCTCCGAGTTCGAGAGCGAGCGCTCGAACCCGGCGCAGGCCAAGGCCTACGGAGCGATCCTCCACGAGACGCTCGCCGCCCTCAAGACCTGCCGCCATCCGACGGTGGCGCTGATCGAGGGGATCTGCGTCGGCGGCGGCCTCGAGATCGCCGCCCTCTGCGACCTCAGGATCTGCGGCGAATCGAGCCGCTTCGGCGTGCCGATCAACCGCCTCGGCCTGGTCATGGCCTACCCGGAGATCGACGGCCTCAGGCGCCTGGTGGGGCCGGCGGCCGCGCTCGAGATTCTCTTGGAGGGCCGCGTGTTCGGCGCGGCCGAGGCCAGGGACAAGGGCCTGGTGACCCGGGTCGTGGCCGACGACCGGGTCGCGGCCGAGGCCTACGAGACGGCCCGGCGCATCGCCGCCGGCGCGCCGCTGGTGGCGCGCTGGCACAAGCGCTTCCTGCGCCGGCTCGAGGACCCGGCGCCGCTCAGCGAAGCGGAATTGGACGAGGGCTACGCGTGCTTCGGCACCGAGGACTTCCGCATCGGCTACCGGGCGTTCCTCGCCAAGACGACGCCCGCGTTCAAGGGCCGCTAGGCGCCGGGCGGGGCACGGCCGATGACGCACGCCGACCGCCGGGGGCCGCTCGCGGGCCTGAAGGTCATCGAGCTCGCCCACATCATGGCCGGGCCGGTCTGCGGGCTGATGCTGGCCGACATGGGCGCCGACGTAATCAAGCTCGAGAAGCACCCGGGCGGCGACGATTCCCGCCGCTTCCTGCCGCCGGACATCGCAGGCGAGTCGGCCGCCTTCATGATGATGAACCGCAACAAGCGGGGCATCGCCGTCGACCTCAAGAGCGAGGACGGCAAGGCGGTGGCGCGGCGCCTGCTGGAACGCGCCGACGTGGTGATCGAGAACTACCGGCGCGGCACCATGGCCCGCCTGGGCCTGAGCTACGACAGCCTGGCCGCCGCCAACCCCGGCCTGATCTACTGCGAGATCTCCGGCTTCGGGCGGAGCGGGCCCTACGCCGAGCGCGGCGGCTTCGACCTCATCGCCCAGGGCATGAGCGGGCTCATGTCGGTCACCGGCGAGGGCCACGGCCGGCCGCCGGTCAAGGTGGGCGCGCCGGTCACCGACATCACCGCCGGCATCCTCGGCGCCATGGGCGTCGCCGCCGCCTACGCCGAGCGCCTCAAGACCGGCCGCGGCCACCGGGTCGACACCTCCCTCTTCGAGGCCGGCATCGTCCACACCTATTGGGCCTCGGCGATCACCTTCGCCACCGGACGCCCGCCGGGCCCGATGGGCTCGGCCCACCCGCTCAACGCGCCCTACCAGGCGTTCCGCACCGCCGACGGCTGGATCACCGTCGGCGCCGCCAACCAGACCAACTGGCTGCGCCTGGTAGAGGTTCTCGGCGTGCGCGAGCTGGCCGAGGATCCGCGCTTCCAAGAGAACGCCGACCGCATGGCCAACCTGCCGGCGCTGATCGACGCCCTCGCGCCCCATTTCGCGGCGCGCCCCGCGGCTGACTGGCTCGCCCGGCTGGAGGCGGCCGGCGTACCGGCCGGGCCGGTGCTGGACATCGCCGAGATGCACCGCGACCCGCAGACCCTGGCCCGCGACATGGTGGTGAGCGTCGAGCACAGCCGCCTCGGGCCGGTGCAGACCATCGGCCTGCCGGTCAAGTTCTCGGGCACCCCCGGCGGCGTCCGCCGCGCCGCGCCGCTCTACGGCGAGCACAGCCGCGAGGTCCTGGCCGAGTTCGGCTTCGCCGCGGCGGAGATCGAGCGGCTGCTGGCGGCCGGCGCCGTCGCGGCGGCGGACGACGGCCAGGGCGCCGCGGGGTAGCCGACTTGGAGCCGGTCCAGCTCGCCGCCAAGGCCGTCTCGTTCCTCGTGCAGCCCGGCAATCTGCTGCTGCTCGTCCTCCTGCTCGGCACCCTCTTCGCCTGGCTGCGCCCGCGGCGCAGCGGCCGCGCCTGGCTGACCGGGCTCACGGCGGCGCTGCTGTTCGTCGCGGTCGCGCCGGTCGACGACTGGATCGCGCGGCCGCTCGAGGACCGCTTTCCCGCGCCCGCCGTCTTGCCGGGCGAGGTCGACGGGATTCTGGTCCTCGGCGGCATCGTCCAGCGCCCGGTGGCCGACGAGCGCGGCGCGCTCGCCGTCAACGAGAGCGCCGAGCGCCTGATCGCCCTCGCCGCGCTGGCGCGCCGCTATCCCGAGGCGCGGCTGGTCGTCACCGGGCGGGGCGAGGACCACCCGGCGCTGACCGCCTGGTTCGCCGGCATCGGCCTCGACCCCGGCCGCCTCGAGTTCGAGCCGGCGGCCCGCAACACCTTCGAGAACGCCGTCTTCAGCCAGCGCCTGCTCGACCCCGGGCCCGAGCAGGTCTGGCTGCTGGTCACCTCGGCCCGCCACATGCCGCAGGCGATCGGCGTGTTCCGCAAGATCGGCTGGCCCGTCGTCGCCTATCCCGTCGACTACCAGACGGGCGGGCCGGCGCGCTGGGACACCTGGCCGGACCTGGCCGGCAAGCTGGCGGACATCGGCGCGGCGCTGAAGGAATGGGTGGGCCTGCTGGCTTATTCCTGGCTCGACCGCAGCGACGAGCCGTGGCCCGCGCCGCGGGATCGCTGAGGCGCGGTCGACGCCGGACCGATCGGCTTTTGGGGCAGGTGTCGGCTGCGGGGATGTCGGCTGCGCGGCAGGAGCGTCAGTCGGCGCCGGCGTCCGGATAGGTCTGGCCGGTCCAGCCGCAGGTCGGGCATTCCAGGACAACGCCGGCCTGACCGATAATGATGCGCGCCGGACAGGCCGCGCTCTGGCCCTGATGGCAACGGTAGTCTCTCAGCGCCCGGTACATCTGCGCTTCATCGGGCGACATCTTCCGCTCGACGATGACCGCCGGGTTCTTGGACAGGACTGTCAGCTTGCGGGCAGACTCGCTCATTCCTCGCCCCACTCGTTCCGCCGCCGGATCGGCCCCCTCTCGGCCGCCCGGTACCGATCGCCGGCTAGCCTAGGGGGCAAGGTCTCAATTTTTGATAAATGCCGGCTGTTGCTCGCGATGCCGTCCGTTGCTCGGCCCGGGGGCGGACAGCCCGGGGGCGGAGGCCGGACGCGGCGCCCCTTTCGCACTTCATCGCTTTGGGCAGCGTGGTACGTTAAAGTTAGCCCGAAGGGGAATCGCATGGCGCGTCGTCTGACCGCGATTCTGGCCGCCGACGTGGTCGGCTATAGCCGGCTCGTCGAAATCGACGAAGCCGGCACCGTGAAGCGTCTGGCGGCGCTGCGCGAGGGAGTCCTGGCGCCGGTCATCGCCGAGCATGGCGGCCGGATCGTCAAGCTGATCGGCGACGGCCTGCTGGTCGAGTTCGCGAGCCTGGTCGACGCCGTGAGCTGCGCTCTCGACTGGCAGGCGGCGGTCGCCCGCCATGAAGCCGAGCTGGACGAGGACCGCCGCCTGGTCTTCCGCATCGGCGTCAACCTGGGCGACGTGATCGTCGAGGGCGACGACATCCATGGCGACGGCGTCAACGTCGCGGCCCGCCTCGAGAGCCTCGCCGAGCCCGGCGGGATCTGCCTCTCCGGCGACGCGTACCGTCAGGTGCGCGGCAAGATCCCGGCGGCGTTCGAGGATATGGGCGAGCGCACGGTCAAGAACCTGAGCGAGCCGCTCTGGGTCTACCGCATCGCCAGCGAACCCGTGTCCGCGACCGCCCTCTCGACCGCCGCCTCGACCGCGCTCTCGACCGGAGACAAGCCGCTGCCGCTGCCCGACAAGCCGTCGATCGCCGTCTTGCCCTTCACCAACATGTCCGGCGATCCGGAGCAGGACTACTTCGCCGACGGCATGGTGGAGGAGATCATCACGGCGCTGTCGCACATGCGCTGGCTGTTCGTGATCGCCCGCAATTCGAGCTTCACCTACAAGGGCCGGGCCGTGGACGTGAAGCAGGTCGGGCGCGAACTTGGCGTGCGCTACGTGCTCGAAGGCAGCGTTCGCAAGGCCGGCGAGCGGGTCCGCATCACCGGTCAGCTCATCGACGCCACCACGGGCGTGCACCTTTGGGCGGACCGCTTCGACGGCACCCTCGAGGACGTGTTCGATCTGCAGGACCAGGTGACGGCCAACGTCGTCGGCGCGATCGCGCCGCGCCTGGAGCAGGCGGAGATCGAACGCGCCAAACGCAAGCCGACCGAAAGCCTCGGCGCCTACGACTATTTCCTGCGCGGCATGGCGGCCGTTCATACCTGGGAGCGGGAGGCCCATCAGAAGGCGCTCGCCCACTTCAACAAGGCGATCGAGCTCGACCCGAATTTCGCCTCGGCCTATGGCATGGCGGCGCGCTGCTATTCCTGGCGCAAGGTCTGCGGCTGGACGGTCGAGCCCGAGAAGGAGACCGCCGAAACCGTCCGCTTGGCGCGGCGCGCCGCCGAACTGGGCCAGGACGACGCTCTCGCGCTGTGCACGGCCGGCATGGCGTTGGCCTACGTCGCCGGCGAACTCGAGGACGGCGACGCCCTGATCGATCAGGCGCTCGCCCTCAATCCAAACCTAGCCTGGGCCTGGCTGTTCAGCGGCTGGGTGAAGGTGTGGCTCGGCGAGCCGGAGGCGGTGATCGAGCGCGAACTTCACGCCATGCGCCTGTCTCCGCACGACCCTCATCTCTTCAACATGCAGGCCGCAATCGCCGCCGGCTACTTCTTGGCCGGCCGCTATGCCGAGGCCCTGTCCTGGGCGAAGACCGCTAAGCGGGCGCAGATGAACGCGCCGCTCCAACCCCTGGTGGCCGCCGCCAGCGCGGCGCTCTCCGGCGACGTCGCCGAGACGAAAATCGCCATGGCCCAAGTCCATCGCCTGGTTCCCAACCTGCGACTGGCCAATCTCAAGGATTTCGTGCCGAGCCGGCGGCCGGAGGATTTCGCCAGGTGGACCGACGGCCTGCGCAAGGCCGGCTTGCCCGAGTGACGGGCGCCGTCGCGACGCCGTGCGCTCGACGCCGCGGCGGCGGGCACGGACGTGCCATGCGGCGGCCGCCCGCGCCCGGTCGCCCGATCCGGCGGCTCTAGCCGAACAGCGCGAGCGCGCCCAGGCGCTGGCGCAGCCAGCCGATCCGGCGCCGGACCGTCGAAGACGGCCGACGATAGGAGAGGCGGTCCATGAGCATGGCGTTCTCCCGTTCGAGCCGGACGGCATAGGCTTTGAGGTGTTGGACTTCGTCCCGAAGGATCGACAGTTCGATCAATTCATCGAGGTCCTGCGACATAGCGGCTCCCCCTATTTCTCTCATCGCCGCGCAGGCCAGCAATATCAAAAGCATAGGAAAGGGGGGTCTAGGGCGCCGCCGTAAATGGCGTATAGGGGTTATATATCAAGCACATTCAGCCGAGTGTCGCGGAACCGCCTGAACCGCGCCCTGTTGCTCTTCGGTATCTGTGGTCTCACTTCGGATCAAGGCTGCGTGAAGCGTGACGGCGATCGCATCGCCGCGTCCAAGAGGCTTCGTATATCTCATCGCAAGGGCACGGGAAGACGCCGCGCCGGCCCGAACCGGGGCGCACGCGTGCGAAGGGGTGGAGAACACTTATGGCTGTAAGAACCGCACGACCAACCCGAGATTGGGTCCTGCTCGCCAAGGCCACCGCCGCGGCGCTGGTGCTGCTGATCGACGTCTCGCTGATCCTGATCGGCGGGGCGGTGGCCAGCGGCCTCTTGCGGGTCAGCTGAACTCCCATTGAACGCCTATGCGGCCGGCAGCGCGGCTCAGGACTCGTCCTCGGGGGCGGCGTCGGATTCGGTGTCGGACTCGGCGTGGGGTGCGGCCTTCTCGGCCTTCTCGGCACGCAAGGCCTTCGCCACCTTTCGCGCGCCCAAGGCCGCCACCACGACCGTCGCGGCGACCAGGAGGACGGGTGTGATCCACTCCACGCTGTTCTCCCCTTTGCGCGCGCCCCCCTGAGCGCTCCCCGTGCGCGCGAACTTAACCCGGCGCGATCGGACCGCGATAGCCCCCGCCCGGCGGCGGCTAGACCGGCCTCAGGATGACATCGAAAGCGAGGGCGGGCGGCTCGTCCGACCCCGCGCCCCCCGCGCCCTCCGCGCTGGCGGCCAGCTGTTCGCGCGCTAGGGCGGCAGCCTGTTCCGCCAGCCACCGCACGTCCAGGCCCATGTGACGCGGAGCGCGTGCGTGGCGCGGCCCGTCGGAGCGGAGCTGGCCGGCGGCGGCGAGGAACAGCCGCCGCGCCGTCGCGGCGTTCGCGCGCAAACCCCGGGCATTGCCCCAGCGCGCCTTGAAGCCGGCGGCGGCGAGATTGATCAGGCCCTGCAGGTAGGCGGCCGTGGCGCCGCGCCGCCCGCAGGCGACCCACAGGCCTTCCCAGGCCTCGTGCGCCTCCCAGAAATAGCCGCGGTTGAACAGGTCGATGCCGTAGAGGTAATCGTCGCAGGCCCGCCAGTCGGTCGGGTCCGGCGGCGCCGGCGTCTCGGGCGGGGCGCCGTAGCTGTGGCCGCCCGGGTCGCGGGTCGGATGGGGCGTGCGGCCCGGAAGGTAGGCGTAGGGCGGTAGCGGCCGCTCGGGGGCCAGTCGCGGCGGCGGCGGCACTGGCGTCGTCCTGCTCATGGCGCCCCCGCGAGGCGACGATTGCCCTGGTAAATCCGCGCACCTAACATCGGGCCAGTCTATCCCATTCGGCAAGCATCCGGTCAGGCGAAGGAGCACATGGCTGAGCCGCAGTCCCGTCGGTCTCGAGGCCTGGGGCGCCTCGACGCCCTGCCCCGAGCGCGCCTCGGCCACGCTCCGACGCCGCTCGAGGCCATGCCCAACCTGACGGCCCGGATCGGCGGCGCGCGGCTGGCGGTGAAGCGGGACGACTGCACCGGCCTGGCGCTCGGCGGCAACAAGGTGCGCCAGCTCGAGTTCTATCTCGGCGAGGCCCGGGCGCGGGGCGCCGACACGGTGCTGATCACCGGCGCCGTGCAGTCGAACTTCGCGCGCCTCGCCGCCGCCGCGGCCCGCAGGCTCGCCATGGACTGCCACATCCAATTGGAAGAGCGGGTGCCGGAAACCGATCCCGCCTATCGCAACTCCGGCAACGTGCTCTTGGACCGGCTGCTGGGCGCGACCCTGCACAGCTATCCCGAAGGCGAGGACGAGGTGGGCGCGGACCGGCGCCTGAGCGAAATCGCAGCCGAGCTCGAAGCGCGCGGCCGGCGGCCCTACGTCATTCCCCTCGCCCCCGAGCACAAGCCGCTCGGCGCCCTGGGCTATGTGGCGGCAGCGGAAGAGCTGCTGACCCAGATGGGCGAGCAGGGCGCCGCGTTCGACGAAGTGGTCGTCCCCTCGGGCAGCGGCAACACCCACGCGGGCCTCCTGTTCGGGCTGCGGGCCCTGGGGTCCCATATCCGGGTCACCGGCATCTGCGTGCGGCGCGAGGCGGCGGCCCAGGGCCCGCGGATCGCCAAGCGCTGCCAAGCGATCGCCGACCTGCTGGGCCTCGATTCGACGGTGGAAGACGACGACATCGTGCTCGACGACCGCTTTCTGCCGCCCGGCTACGGCCGGCTGAACGACGCCACCCTGGCGGCCATGAGGACGGCGGCGGCGTGCGAGGGCCTGATCCTCGATCCGGTCTACTCCGGCAAGGCCATGGCCGGGTTCCTCGCGCGGGCGCGCGCCGGCGAGGGCGGCGAGGCCGGCGGAGTCGGCGGAGTCGGCGGGGCCGGCCGCGCGCTGCTGTTCCTCCACACCGGCGGCGCTCCGGCGACCTTCGCCTATGCCGCGGCCCTGAACGACGCGCTCGCCTGATGCCGCCGGACGGCCACGCGCCGCGCGTCTCCCGGTCGAGGACATCCGGGCCGCAGACGGTCGCCGACCTCGCGGCCGTTCTTGCCAGCGACGAGGCCTCCTATATAACAGGGACCGTCATCGACGGCGGCATGG
>JAWWCG010000048.1:0-11901 GCA_033720555.1 Kiloniellales bacterium
CAGCGTGGTGGCGTAGGGCCAGTGCTGGCCGGCGGGCTTGTCGTAGGTCTCGCTCGGCCCGACCGGCGGCATGATCGGCCCCTCGGCGCCGGTCTCGCCGTGGCAGGCGCCGCATTGGGCTTCGAAGATGGCGCGACCCTCCATCGCGGTGCCGCCGCCGGGCGGCAGGCCGGTTCCGTCCGGCATGACGTAGCGGGCGTAGAAGGGGATCTCGTCCTCGGCGAGCGGCTGGCCCAGGCCGGGCCCCTCGGCGACGGCCGCGGCGGGCGCCAAAGCGGGCGCCAAAGCAACCCACGCCGCCAGGAGGAGCGTTCTAGGTATAGACATTCTCGACCTCCCCTTCGGCGCCGATGCGCCAGGCCTGAATGGCGTTGTTGTGCATGAAGTTGCTCGGCGCGTAGCGCGCCTTCCAGTCGCTGCGGGTCGGCTGGGCGGCGCCGGTCTCGTCCTCGGCGCGGCTCATCAGCCGAAGCGGCGCGCCGTCCCACAGCCACGGCAGCGAGAAGCGCGTCAGGGCCCGGGCGTTGACCGGCGCGCTCAAGTCGGCCTCGGCCCAGCTTTGCCCGCCGTCGGCGGAAACCTCGACCTTGCGGACGACCCCGCCGCCGGACCAGGCAAGGCCGGAGATCTCGTAGAGGCCCGGTCCGCTCAGGCGCATGGTCGCCGAGGGATGGGTGATGACCGACTTGACCCCCATGCCGAAGCTGAACTTCAACACCTTTCCGTCGGCGAGCATGTCGGTGTATTCGCCGGATTCGTCCTTAGTGTGCGCGGGCGCCTCGGTGACCCAGAGGCTGGTCACCCACTTGACGTTCATGTTGCCCTCGAAGCCGGGCAGCAGCAGGCGCATGGGATAGCCCTGCTCGGGCCGCAGCCGCTCGCCGTTCTGGTAGAGCGCCAGCATGCCGTCGGCCATGATCTTCTCCATCGGGATGGAGCGGGCGAGGCTGGGCGCGTCGTTGCCGACGGCGACCGCCCATCGCCCGGCGGGCTTGACGCCGGCCTCGTCCATCAGCACCGACAAGGGAATCCCGGTCCACTCCGCGTTCGAGACGAGGCCGTGCAGCATGTCGCAGCCGGCCTGCATTGGCTCGTCCAGGATCGCGTTGAAGAAGCTGTTGCCCGCGCATTCGATGAAGTGCACGCGCGACACCATGGGATAGCGCTCGAGCGCCGCCAGGTCGAACTTGAGCGGGCGCTCGACCAAGCCGTGGATCATCAGCACGTGCTGGGCGGGGTCGAGCTCGGGCCGGCCGCCGTGATGGACCTCGAAATGCAGGCCGTTGGGCGTGATCGTGCCGCGCAGATGCTGCAGCGGCGTGCCGGAGAAGCTGAACCCCGGGGCGAGGTCTTTGTAGATCTGGATCAGCGCCCGCTTGACGTGGGCTTCCTGCTTCGCCGGCAGGCCGTATTCGCGCACCGGCTCGCCGGCGATCGTCGCCCACTCGGGGATGGCCGGCGCGGCCTGCACGTTCTCGATCAGGCCGAGTCCGGCGGCGGCCGCGCCGCCCATGGCCAGGCCTCCGCCGATCAGGCGCCGGCGGCTCAGCAACCCGCCGCCGGCGAGTCGCGCCGCGCTCAGATGTTTGGCGACTGCTTGGGTCATCGGCCCCTGTCCCCCCTTTTTCGTGGCCCCGGGCGCTTGGCGCGCGAGCCCGATTTGGGCGTGCCGGGCATCCCCCGCGACGGCCCTGCGCGACCACGTTAAGGGAGTGTGGGGCGGCGAGTCCAGCGACCGCGCCGCGAAGTCTCGGCCGGCCGGCGCCGGCGCCAAGGGATCCTCCGGTGCGCGCGCTTTGCCCTCAAGGCGTGGCCGAGGCGCCCGGCGGCCCCTCGGCGCCATGGATTCGCGATTGGGCGTGCTGCCGTTCGGCGGGTATATTCGAGGCGTCGATTTATCCTGTTCACGATCGGGGGGACGTCGCATGAACGGAAAAATCTCGACCCTGGCGCTGGCGACCATGCTGTACCTGTCCATGGCGAGCGACCGGGCGGCCGCCGGAGAGCTGCACGACGCCGCGAGCGCGGGCGACCTGGAGGCGATCAAGCGGTTGTTGGCCGACGGCGTGGACGTCGATCAGAAGGGGATCGCCAGTCCCCTCTTCCTGGCCGCGCGGGAGGGGCGGGTCGAGGCGGTCGCGCTGCTGATCGAGAACGGCGCGGAGGTCGACTTTCTGTCGAGGTGGGGCACTCCGCTGCATATCGCGGCGCGGCGCGGACACCTGGAAGTCGTTCGACTGCTTCTGGACCGGGGTGCGGATCCGACCATCCAGGGTGGCGAGAACCAAACGACGCCGCTCCATGAAGCCGCCGAGAAGGGCTCGGCGGAGATCGCGCGCCTTCTGATCGACCGCGGCGCCGATCCCAACGCGCGCAACCGGTTTCTCCAGCCGCCGCTGCACTCAGCGCGTCGGCGCGGGCGCGACGAGGTGGCGGCCGTGCTGATCGACGCGGGGGCCGTGCCCAGGGCGGTCGAGCCCGTCTCGGACAAGCTGGCGCTGGCGGACCTGGAGGCCGGCCGGGTGAAGGCGATCGAGTGCGCCTCCTGCCATGGCCTGGAGGCGGCAAAGTCCAAGTCCGGCCCGACGCTGTGGGACGTCGTCGGCCGGGACCGCGGCGGCCTGCCCGACTACCCCTATTCGGATGCGATGAAGGAGGCCGCGGGCGCCTGGACCTACGAGGCGCTGAACCAGTTCTTGGCGGATCCGAGCGGCACGATACCCGGCACCTCCATGGAGCTGGCGAGCGAGTTGGATCTCCAGGCGAGGGCCGACCTGATCGCCTACCTGAGGACCCTCAGCGACGCGCCTGCTCCCTTGCCCTGAGACGCTCGAGCCGAGGCGCGGCCGCTGCGGCCGGCCTGACTCGATCGGCGGGCTGCCAGGGGCGAAAGCCCCCGACGCTCACAGCCCGGCCTTGCGCAGGCCCTCGAGCAGCAGGGCGTTGTGCGCGGCCTGCTTGAAGACCTCGATGTCGCCGGATTGCACCGCGGGCAGGAACTTGGGCGCGAAGGCCGCGAGCGCGTCCACCTGCGACTCGGCCGTCTCGGCGTCGCCGAGGTGGCCGCACGCGGCCGCCATGACCACCCGTCGAAACGGCATGCGGCCGTGCATCTGGACGGCCATGCGCCCCCACCTCGCCGCTTCGGCGAACTCGCCTTCGCTGAAGCTCGCCACCTCCAAGGTCGCGTAGGCCCAGCCCAGCCAGATGTCGGTGTCGCGCGGGCTCAGCCTGAGCGCCGTGTGGGCGTGCTCCCGGGCGTCGGCGGCGAGCCCGGCGACGGCTTCGCTCCATGCCATGGTGAAAAGGTTCAGCGCGAGATTGGGATTGAGCGCCAGGGCGCGGCGATAATCGCCAAGGGCCTGGTCGTAGTCCCTGCGATACTGATGCGCCCAGGCCCGCACGACATAGGACTTGGCGTTCGAGGGGTCGATGCCGATCAGCCGGTCGGCGGTCTCGAGCGCGGCGGCGAGGGCGACGTCCGGGTCGTCGCTCCAGCCGTAGATGTGCTGAAAGACGCAGCCCATGCCGATGGTCCAGAGGGCGTGGGTGCATCTTTCGTCCAGCGCCAAGGCGTCGCGCGCGAGCGACATGGCCTCGGCGAGCAAGGCCGCGTCGGCGCCGCGCACCGCGTCGTAGGTGAGCGCCTGGGCCTTGAGGGCGCGTTCGTAGGCGGAGAGGTTGGCGGCGCTCAGCTTGCGGCTGCGCTCCAACTCCGCCAGTTCGACCTGCGGCGCCATGCTGCCGACCACGTGACGGGTGATCTCGTCCTGAAGCTCGAACACGTCGCCCAGCTCGCGATCGTACTTCTCGCCCCAGATGTGGCCGCCGCCGTCGGCTTCGATGAGCTGCACGGTGATCCTCAGCCGATCTTCGTGGCGCCGGACGCTGCCTTCCATCACGTAGCCGACGCCAAGCTCGCGGGCGATCTGCTGGACGTCCAGCGCCACGCCCTTGTAGGCGAACGACGAGTTGCGGGCGATCACCACGAGCTCCGAGAAGCGCGACAGCTCGGTGATGATGTCTTCGGTGATGCCGTCGGAGAAGTACTCCTGCTCCGGGTCGTCGGACAGGTTGGCGAAGGGCAGGACGGCCAGGGAGGCCGCGTCGGCGGCGCGCGGCCCTTGCGGCTCGGCGTCCGGCGGGCCGCCACAGGTGTCGATCCCGCCGAGGAAGCGGTAGCCGCGCCCGCGCACGGTCTCGATGAAGCGCGGACGCCGGGGGTCGTCGCCGAGCGCCAGGCGCAGGTCGTGGACGTACTCCTTGACCAGTCCTTCCGACACGCAGACGTCGCGCCACACGCGGTCGAGGATCTCGTCCTTGGTCAGCAGCCGGTTCGGGTGGCCGACGAAAAGCCGGAGCACCTCGAAGGCCTTGTGGCCGAGCGCGACCGGTCGATCGCCGTGCCAGAGGCGCTCGTCACCGAGATCGAGCCTGAATTTGAGCTCCTCAACCATCGTCGCCATGGTCGACAGAAGGCACAGAAGGCAGCGGGTCTCGCCCGCGGGCGCCGATCGGGAGCGCCTGCCGCCCCGCCGCGATCGACGGACGAGCCCGCGCCCCCGGGCCGACGGGTGGGCGATGATAGCAACTGCCATTCTTTAGCGCCAAGACACCGGAGGTTGTGCTGGCACGGCGTCGCCGGTCGGGCGGCACACCCTCGCCCGGCGCCTGCCGGCCCGGCAAGTCCGGCCTTGAAGCCGCGCGGCGCGCCGCCAAATATGCAGCGGCCAGCTTGGGAAGAGGGAGGAGAGTGTTCGTGCGCACACCGGTCGACGATCGCGACGATCTGGAGCCCGACCTGCGGCGAGTGCCGCCGATGCAGACGGGCGTCATGGGGCGGGCGCAGGCGGTGCTGGAATCGGCGTTGTTCCAGCGCGCGATCACCGTCGTCATCATGGTCAACGCCATAACCCTCGGGCTCGAGACCAGCGCCACCGCCATGGCGCAGGCCGGTTCCTTCCTCAAGTCGCTCGACCGGCTCTGCCTCGTCATCTTCGTGATCGAGCTCGCCGCCAAGCTGGCGGTCTACCGGACCCGTTTCCACCACGACCCGTGGAACATCTTCGATTTCATCGTCGTCGGCATCGCCCTGGTGCCCGCCGCCGGCGGCCTCTCGGTCCTGCGGTCGCTGCGCATCCTGCGGGTGCTGCGCCTGGTCTCGGCGGTGCCGTCCATGCGCCGTGTGGTTTCCGCGCTGCTCCAGGTCATTCCCGGCATGGGCTCGATCGTCGCCCTGCTCGCCCTGGTGTTCTACGTCTTCTCCGTGATGGCCACCAAGCTGTTCGGGGCCAGCTTCACCGAGTGGTTCGGCACGATCGGTGCCTCGGCCTATTCGCTGTTCCAGGTTATGACCCTCGAGAGCTGGTCGATGGGGATCGTTCGCCCGGTCATGGAGGTCTACCCCTACGCGTGGCTATTCTTCGTGCCGTTCATTATCGTCACCTCGTTCACGGTGCTGAATCTGTTCATCGGCATCATTGTCGACGCCATGCAGAGCCAGCACGAGGCGGAACGGGCGGCCGAGCGCGCCGCCGACGTGGCGCAGGCCGAACAGGAGCGCTCGGACCGGGCGTCCATTCTCGCCGAGATCCGCGCGCTGCGCGGCGAAATCGCCGAGCTCAAGCAGGCCGGCGGCGGGCCCGACCCGGCTCGCTGACACGGACTCCCGGCCCGCCGGGCGAGCCGAGCGGCGAGCGGCGAATCCCGGCGCATCGCAAGGCTCTCTCCCTCAAATGGGCGAGCGCCCAGGCGGGTGCCCGCCCGCGACAACCTTGCCGAACGAGACAAATCCGCCCAAAGTGGCCGGCAGCTTGACGGACCGGCGTGGGGGGCGAACGGCCGATCGCGGTGTCGCGCGAGTTCGGCGCGGAAATGTCAATCATGTCTTTGTGGGTACAGGCTCGCCTTGTCTTTACGTTGCTCGTGCCGATCCTGGCCGTCGGCGGCTGGTCGGCCGCCCACGCGCAACAGGTCGAGGAGTCGGCCGCCGATTACGGCATATCGTCCGACGTGCAATCCGATTGGGGCCATGCCGACATCGAGGCCTGGCTCACGCGCCTGAACGAGATCGAGCTGATCCTCCAGCACGAGAAGGTGCCGGAGCCAACCCTGCGTCAAGCGCTCAACGATGTCGACCGGATCGGCAAGGCCGCGGCGATTCGACACGGCGAGGAGACGGCGCGACTGAAACCGGCTCGCAAGGAGCTTGAGAGCCTCGGCGCGCCGCCCGAGGAGGGGCAGCCCCAGGAGCCCGAGGAGATCGCCAAGCTGCGCGCCGATATGAACGACCGCATGGCGGCGAAGGAGGCCAAGCTGCGCGCGATCCAGCTGGTGATCGCCCGGACGGAAAACCTGGAGCGGGCCTTGGTCACGCGCGCCTCGGGCCCGTCGACCAACCGGCTTCTGGTGCGCAATCCCATCCTATGGAAATGGGAAACCTGGCGGATCGCCGGCGCCAACTGGCTGACCTTGATCTCGGCCGTCGTCGAGGCGCCGCAAGCCTGGTGGCAGGCGCGGACGAAGTGGCGCCAGCCGGCCATCATTCTTCCCATTATCGCCGGCCTCGTTGCCTTCTTCTTGGGCGTGCTCGCGCGGCGTTGGCTGCAGCGTCACCTGGGCGGCGACGAGTCGGCCGGTCAGGAACCTTCCTACGCCTCGCAGATCTACGTCGCTTTCAAGACGGCCATCGCCGAGATGGTCCTGCCGTCGCTGGCGCTTGGCACGATCGCCGTCACGGTCTGGCTGCTGGCGGACCAGGCCTTGTTGCTGCCGGCCCTGGCCATCGCGATTTGCAAGGGCGGCATCGTCTACTTCGTTATAACCGGCCTGTCTCGCGCGGTTTTCGCCCCACGCGCCTCGGCTTGGCGCATTTTGCCCGTCACCGACGAAGGCGCAGTGATATTGACCAGGCGCGTTCATGTCATTGCCGTCTATGTCGCGCTGGTGGATATCCTCTTCAACATTTCCCGGACCTTGGGCCTGCTCCAGTCTCCGGAGTTCGACACCGTCACCACCCTTTTTCTTGATAGCGGTTTGGCCGTATTGCTCCTTACTTTGCTCCCCAGCAATTTCTGGCACGCGGAGGAGGACGAGGACACGAGCACTGCGGTGATCGGCATTTCGATCACGCTTGGAGTTTTGCTTTTGTCAGTACCGGTCCTGGATCTGATTGGTTACTCAAATTTAGCGTCGTATTTCCTGGTCATGTTGATCACTACTGTGGTGGCGATTGGATTTGTCCTTTTGCTTCGGATGGCCGGCCACCAGGCCTTAGCGCAAATCTTTCGTCCGGGCAGTCGGCTACGCTTCCGTCTTTATCGCTGGTTCCGCCTCGGCGAGGCCACGGCGCGCTTCTTGGTGGGGCTGGGCCGTTTACTGATCGACCTGATCCTCTTCCTGACATTGGGCTACGGACTGCTGCGAGTCTACGGCGTACCCGACGCGCAGCTCTTCCACTGGCTTAGAACGCTCGCCGACGGCATCCCGATCGGGAATTTCGTGCTGTCGCCGCTCGACGTCGTCTTGGCGGCGCTGGTCTTCGGCGCGATCCTCCTGGCGACCGGCGTTCTGCGCCGCTGGCTGGGCGAGAAGCTGCGCACCGGGACGCGGCTCGATTTGGGCGTGCGGAACGCGATCGTGTCCGGCGTCGGCTATGGCGGCGCTGCGCTCGCCATCATCATTGCGATCGCCACGCTCGGGCTCGATCTGTCCAATTTGGCCTTGGTGGCCGGCGCGCTTTCGGTCGGCGTCGGCTTCGGCCTGCGCACCGTGGTCGAGAACTTCGTCGCCGGCCTCTTGCTGTTGATCGAACGGCCAATCAAGGAGGGGGACTGGATCGTCACGACCAGCTATCAGGGCATGGTCAAGCGGATCTCGGTGCGCTCGACGGAAATCGAGACCTTCGACCGCGCCTCGGTGATCGTGCCGAACGCCGATCTGGTCGCGCAGCCCGTTCAGAACTGGACCCACAAGAACCGTACGGCACGCATCATCGTGCCGGTCGGCGTCGCCTACGGAAGCGATGTCGACAAGGTCTGCCAGATTCTGCGCGCCTGCGCCGCCGATCACCCGCAGGTTCAGAGGTATCCCGAGCCGACCGTTCTGTTTCAGCAGTTCGGCGAATCCTCGCTCGATTTCGAGCTGCGCTGCTACGTCAAGGACACGGATTACTTCCTGACCTGCAAGAGCGACCTCAACATGGCGATCGACAAGGCCTTCAGGGAAGAGGGCATCGAGATCCCGTTCCCGCAACGCGACCTGCATCTGCGCGACGGTCCGCCGGTGCGCCTCGACGTCGTCAACGATCGGCCGGCGGCGTCCGGATCGACCGCCTCCGCCGCGCACGGCGTGGGCGCGCCCGCGCCGGAGCGCCCGGAAGCCAAGGCCGGCGAGGCCAAGAGCGCGGACTGAGCCGACCTGAACTGGGCTGCCGCGGCGGGCGCCCCTCGAGGTCTTGCGATCGCCGCTATCGAGTCGCCCGGCAAGGCGGCTATACTGTCGGCCTGGCTCCGCCCCGTTTCCGCCCAGAGGGAGGCCGCGCGCCATGCTGAACCCGACGTCGATCGTGGCCGGCGAATTCGGCGACTACCTGGGACACCTCTATCTCCAGTACTTCTCGAACCGGCGCCCGGAGTACGCCGCCTATATCGGCGGCGCGGCGCGCCTGGTGCTCGAGCGGCTGGGCAATTCCGATGCGCTCTACCACAACGTCGAGCACACGCTGATGGTGACCCTGGTGGGCCAGCAGATCATCAGGGGGCGCCTTTTGTCCGAGGCGCTGACGCCGGAGGACTGGCTGCATTACACCTGCGCGCTGCTGGTGCACGACATCGGCTACGTGCGCGGCGCCTGCAAGGCGGACGGCGTCAAGGACGTGGTGGTCGACGAGACCGGCCGGCGGGTGACGCCGCCGCGCGGGGCCTCGGACGCCTACCTCGCCCCCTACCACATCGATCGCGGCAAGATCTATGCGCACGAGCGCTTCGGCGGATCCGACTATGTCGACGAGGAACGCATCGTGCGCTCGATCGAGCTGACCCGCTTTCCGGTTCCCGAGGGCGACGACCACCGCGAGACCGAGACCGAGGCCGGCCTGGTCCGCGCCGCCGACTTGATCGGCCAGATGGCCGATCCCTTCTATCACCGCAAGGTCAACGCGCTCTATTACGAGTTCGCCGAGACCGGCGTGGCCGCTGCCTTGGGCTACCGCGGCCCGGCCGACCTGTTCGAGAAATATCCCGAGTTCTTCTGGGAGAGCGTTCAGCCCTACATCCAGCCGGCGATCCGCTATCTCGAGCTGACCACGGAAGGCAAGCAGTGGGTCGCCAACCTCTACAACAACGTCTTCCAGGTCGAGCACAGGACCAGCAGCATCGGGCCGTTCCCGGGCGGCTGACGGTAACTGAGGGCGCCCGACGGCGGCCTATCCCTCGAGCGCGCGCATGCCGGCTTCCAGGAACCTCGCCGGATTCAGGGTCCGGTCCCGGAACCGCACCTCGTAGTGCAGGTGCGGCCCGGTGCTGCGCCCGGAATTGCCCAAGGTGGCGATCCTCTGGCCGCGCTCCACCCACGCGCCGGCCTCGATCAGGATCTTGCCGAGGTGCGCGTAGCGCGTCGTGACGCCGTGGCCGTGGTCGATCACGATCAGCCGGCCATAGCGGTTGCGCTTGCCGGCGAAGGCGACGCGGCCCGGCGCGGTGGCGCGGATGGCACTGCCGATCGGCGCGACCATGTCCATGCCCGAATGAAGCGACTGCTTGCCGGTGAAGGGATCGGCGCGCTCGCCGTAGGCGCTGCTGATCCAGTACTGGCCGAGCGGCGCCGTCAGCGGCAGGAAGCGGCGCACCTCGGTGAGGGCGAACAGGCGGGACCACTGCTGGTTGAGGCCGACCGTGGCGTCGGTCAGGGCGGCGTGCCGCTCCAGGCCGACGACCTCGCGGATCGGGATCTCGGGGCCGCCCCGGCCGAGGCGCGTCTGGGCGACGCTCGAGATCAGCCGGTCGGCGTCCAGCCCGGTCGTGGCGATGGTGTCCTCGATGGCGTCGGCGCGGGCCATGGCGAGGTCGCGAAGCCGCTCGATCACCCGCTGGTGGGCCTCGCGCAGATTGGCCAGACGGTGGCGCAGCCCGGTCGCCTCGCGTTCCAGGGCGGCGCGGCGCTGGGCCAGCTTGCCGCCGGCTTCGATCTCGTTGCTGAGCGACCGGCTGAGGCCGGCGATCTCGGCCTCGAGCCGGGCGCGCTCGTCAAGGGCCTGCGTGAACTCGGCCTCGAGGTCGCGGTACGCCAGCTCGTGGGACGCGATGGTGCGGTCTTTGGCCGCCAGCCTGTGCTGGTCCACGACGTAGCTCGCCGTCGCGAAGAGGCCCCAGGCGACGGTCGCGGCCGCGAGGCCGGCGGCCACCTTCTGGGCTCGGCTCGAGAGCCGGAGGTAGGAGACCTCGCCGTCGCTGCGCAGGATCAGCTCGCGCGGCGCGAACAGGCGCTCCGACAGCCTCGCGCCGGCCTGCCGGAGCTCGGCCAAGCTCGTCAGACGTTGGGGGCAAAGGATCGTCTCGGTTATCGCCATCTTTCGTTTCGCGGTCGACTGGTCGTCGGTCTCGCGCTCTTGCCGTGGGAGGGCGCCGGCTGCGATGCGGAACAACGGCTCGCCCAATGATTCAAATGTTCGACTCTCCGCAGCCAAATATAGATAGAATTTTACACAAGTTATTCTCGCAAGTATTGAGATACTATAACATGTGGTTAGAAAAAGTCAAGTAATTAACCTAGTATCTTCACCATTTGCATTAACCACGGACTTGCGGGACTTGTCCGGCCTTCCTGCGCAGGCGTCTTCCGCTGGCCGCAGCGCCGCCCGTCGCGACCCGCCTCGATCCACCGCGATCCGCCTCGATTCGCGGAGGTCCGTGCGCTTCCGCCGGTGGATGCGCCGTCCGCCGGGCGCGAAGAGTCTGCTATCGTGCGCCGGAGCATGTCGATTTCGCGCCGAACCACGATCTTCGCCGCTTTTCTGTCGCTGGCCGCCGCCGCGCTGCCCGCCGCGGCGTGCCGGTCGTCCGGCGATGTCGCGGCGCCCACGGACAGCACGGACGGCGCGGACGCCGTAGACGCCGCAGACTCCGCAGACTCCGCTGCTGGCGACACGGTGACGGTCTACGTCGCGAGCAACGGCTGGCACTCGGCAATCGTGGTGCCGAGGGCCGACCTGCCGCCCGACGCCCTGCCGCCCGACGCCCTGCCGGAAGCCGCCGACTTTCCCGACGCCGCCTACCTCAGTTACGGCTGGGGCGACGCCGAATACTTTCCGACGCCGCAGAAGACCCTGGCCATGACGCTGCGCGCCGCCCTGACCCCGACCCCCGCCGTCGTCCACGTCGCCGGCCTGCCGGCCGACCCGCGCCAGGTGTTTCCCGAGGACGAGGTGGTGGCGCTGGCCGCGTCGCCGCGTCAGGTCGCGGCCCTGGTCGCCTATCTCGACGACACTTTCGCGCGCGACGGGGCGGCCCGGCTCGCGGCGAGCGAGCCGGGCCTCTACGCCTTCAGCCTGTTCTACCCGGCGACCGGCGAGTTCCATCTGTTCAACACCTGCAACACCTGGACGGCGCGGGGCCTGCAGGCGGCCGGCTGGCCGGTGCGGGCCGCCGGCGTCGTGACCGCCGAAGAGCTCATGACCCAGGTCCGGCCCCTCGCCGCGCGCCCCAGGGCATCCGGCGAGGGGGCATCCGGCGCGGGGGCATCCGGCGAGGGGGCGGCCGCACCGTAGCGCCGCCGGCGGCCCGACGGGCGGGCATTGCCTGAGCGGCGGATTGCCGCTATTCCCGCCCGGCGCGGCGCGCCCTAAGGGTTGGATCCGTCCCCGGACCGAAGCCTGCCTCGGGCTGGCGGTCCGGTGGTCCGCCG
>JAWWCG010000049.1:0-11843 GCA_033720555.1 Kiloniellales bacterium
AAGGGCAAGATGTCGCTCATCGTCGAGGGCATGCCCGTCGGCTCGGCCCTGTCGGCGGGCACCAACAATTGGGACAACACCTGGTCGCTGACGGTCGCCGACCTGGACGGCCTGCAGTTCATCCCGTCGCCGGATACGACCGGATCCCACAACCTCAGCATCCGCGTGCTGCGGTACGATTCCGACGGCTACGACGTGGCGGCCACGGCGGCCCTCCTGGATCTCACGGTCGACTGCAGCGCCCAGCACCGCGCCAAGCTCGCCGAGGCGCAAGACGTCGCCACCCAAATCTCCGCCCTCGAGACGAGGCTGCGCGCCGAGGCGGAGCAGCGCCTGAGCGCGGCCAAGGCGGAATGGCACGCCGCTGAAGAAGAGCGGCTGGCCAAGGCCAAGGCGGAATGGCAAAGGCAAAGCGAAGCGGCGCTGGCCGAAGTCGGCGCCACCCTGTCCGCCAACGCCAAGCAGCAGCTCGCCGAGCAGCGCGCCGCCGACGCCGCCGAGCAGGAGAAGCAGCGCGCCGCCATGAAGGCCCGCTGGCAGGCCGAGTTGGAGCAAACCCTGGCCGAGGCGCGCGCCCAATGGCGCAGCGAGACCGAGCAGCAACTGGCGACCCAGCGCACCCAGTGGGAGTCCGCCCAGCAACAGATCATCGCCGAAGCCAAGACCGCTTGGCGCAGCGGCGAGGAGCAGCGCCTCACCGAAGCCAAACAGGCCTGGCAGCGCGAGGAGGAAAAGCGCCTCAAGGCCGCGGCGTCGGCCTGGGAAGTCGATACCGCCCAGCGCCTCGAGGACGCCAAGACCGCCTGGAGATCGGCGGAAGACGAGCGCCTGGCGACCGCGCGGGCGACCTGGGAGGCCGACGAGAAAAAGCGCCTGGCCGAGGCCCGCGAGCTCTGGCAGCAGGAGCACGAGGAGCAGGCGGCCCAGGCCCGCCGGGCCTGGGAGGCGGAGGCCGAGCAGCGCATGAGCGCCGAGCTCGGCAAGGCGCGGCAGGCCGAGACGGCGCGTCTCGCCGCGCGGCTGACCCAGTGGCAAGAGGAACAGGACAAGCAACTGGTCATCGCCCGCAAGTCCTGGGAGGAGAAGGAGGCCAAGCGCCTCGCCGACGCCGAGGCCAGGTGGCAGGCCGCCGTGGCCGAGCAGCTCGCCCGGCAGAAGGCGCGCCAGGAGGACGCCACCGAGCAACGCCTGGAAGCGGCGCAACGGGCCTGGCGTGCCGAGGAGGCGAAGCGCCTCGAGTCCGCCAGGCAGGCGTGGCAGGCCGAGGAGGCCGAGCGCCTGGCCGCCATCGAGGCGAAGTGGAAGGCCGCCGAGTCGGAAAAGCTGGCCGACCTCCACCACCGCCTGGAGCGCGAGGTCGAGTCCCGCCTGGCGTCGCTCGAGAGCAACGGCGAGGACAAGATCGAGCAACGCCTGGCGGCGGCCCGCGCCGCCTGGGAGGCCGAGCAGGCCGAGCGCCTGAAGGCGGCGGAGCAGACCTGGCGCGCCGCGGAGGCCGAGCGGCGCATCGAGGACAAGAAGGCCTGGCAGATCGAGGAGGCCGAGCGCCTGGCGACCGCCGAAGCCAAGTGGCGGGCCGCCGAGGCCGAACGCGCGGCCAAGATTCGCCAAGAGGTCGAGGAAGCCGCCGACCGCCGCCTGGTCGCGCTCCAGAACGAGGGCCAGATTCAGTCCGACGAGCTCGTCACCACCGCGCGCGCGACCTGGGAGGCGGAACACAAGGAACGCTTGGCCGCGGCCGAGGCGGCCTGGCGCGCCGAGGAAGCCGAGCGCCTCTCGGCCACCAAGGCCCAGTGGAAGTCCGACGAAGCCAAGCGCCTCGCCGAGGCTCTCCAGCACGCCGAACAGGAAGTCGAGCGGCGCCTGGCGGCGGTCGAGGCCAAGGCCCGGGAACGGGAGAACGAGCGCCTCGCCTCGGCGCAGGCCGAGTGGAAGGCGGCCGAGGCCGAGCGCCTGACGCAGGTGCGGCGCGAGTCGGAGCAGGAAATCGAACGCCGCCTGGCCGCCATGGCGGGCGGCGGCGAGGAGGCGACCAGCGAACGCTTGGCGGCCGCGCGCGCGACCTGGCAGGCGGAGGAGGCCGAACGCCTGGCGGCCGCCGAAGCCAAGTGGAAAGCGGCCGAGACGGAGCGCCTGGCGGAGCTGCGGCGCGAGGCCGAGGAGGAGATCGAGCGGCGCCTCGCGGCCGTGACGGCCGACGGCCAGGCGCAGAGCGGCGAGAGCCTGGCCGCGGCGCGCGAGGCCTGGGAAGCGGACCTGCAGGAACACCTGGCGGCGGTGCAGGAGGAATGGCGCGCCGGCGAAAAGCAGCGCCTCGAGGAGGCGCGCCGACGGTGGGAAACGGAACGCGAAGAAGACGCCTCGCAGATCGTCAAGATGTCCCAGAAGGAGGTGGAAAGGGCCCTAGCCGATGCCAAGGAGGCCTGGGAGGAGGAAGCCGAGCAGCGGCTGGCGCGGGTCCGCGAGGGCTGGGAGACGGAGCTGAACCAGCGCATGGCCGAAGCGCAGGAAGAATGGGTCGCCAAGGAAGAACAGCTCAACGCGATCACCCAGCGGGCCCTGGAACGCGCCAAGGTCGCCGAGCAAAACGCCAGCTTGGCCAAGCGGCTGGGCAAAGACGAGGGCGCCGGCAGGCGCAAACGCAAGCGCCCGACCAAGGCCAAGCAAGCGGCGAAGCCCGGCAGCAGCGCATTGCGCATCCAGCGGCCGGGACGCATGCTGGCGCTAGCCTGCACGACCCTGGCGATCGTCCTCTACGCCAATCTGGCGCCGGGCCTCGACCTCGCGCCGGTGAAAAAGCACTTCCATTGGGTCGATCTGGCGCTGGACGGCGACGACAAGAACCAATTGTACATCCAGCCCAGCGTGGTCAACGTGCGCGTCAAGCCGTCGCAGAACGCCGCCGTGCTGACCCAGCTCAACCGCGACCTGCCGGTGGAGGTCATCGGCCGTAAAAACGGCTGGATCGAGATCGTCCTGCCGGACAACAGCGGCTGGCGCGGCTGGGTCCACGAATCCCTCTTGGCCGCCCAGCCGGCCGCCCAGCCGGCCGCACAAAGCACTCCCGAATCGCGGCCCTAATCCGCGCGGCCCCGCTCAGCCGAGCGCCTGGGCGAGATCCGCAATCAGGTCGTCTTCGCTCTCGACGCCCACCGAGAGCCGCACCAGGCCGTCGGAGATCCCCAGGGCCGCGCGCTGCGCCTCGGGCACCGAGGCGTGGGTCATGATCGCCGGGTGCTCGATCAGGCTCTCGACGCCGCCCAGGCTTTCCGCCAGAGCGAAGATCTCCACCCGCTCGAGAAAGCGCCGCGAGGCCGCCAGCCCGCCGGCGACGACGGCGCTCACCATGCCGCCGAAGCCGTGCATCTGGCGCCGCGCCACGGCGTGCTGGGGATGGCTTTCGAGGCCGGGATAGTAGACCCGCTCGATCTTGGGGTGGCCTTCGAGAAAGCGCGCCACCGCGGCGGCGTTGGCGCAGTGGCGCTCCATGCGCAGGGCCAGCGTCTTCAGTCCGCGCAGCGCCAGAAAGGAGTCGAACGGCCCCTGGATGCCGCCGACGGCGTTCTGCAGGTAGGCCAAGCGTTGGGCGACCTCCGGGCGGTCGCCGACGACGGCCACGCCGCCGACGATGTCGGAATGGCCGTTCAGGTATTTGGTCGCCGAATGCATGACCAGGTCGAAGCCGAGCTCGAGCGGCCGCTGCACCCAGGGCGTGGCGAAGGTGTTGTCGCAGCACGTCAGGATGCCGCGGGCGCGGCCAAGCTGGGCCACCGCCTCCAGATCGATCACCTTCAGCAACGGGTTGGTGGGGCTCTCGACCCAGATCAGCCGGGTCTGCGGCCGGATCGCCGCGGCCAGCGCGTCCGGCGCGGTCATGTCGACGAAGCTGAAGTCGAGGCCGGCGCTCGCGCGGCGCACGTTCTCGAACAGGCGGTAGGTGCCGCCGTAGAGGTCGTCGACCGCGATCACGTGATCGCCGCTGTCGAGCAGCTCGAGGATCGTCGCCGTCGCCGCCATGCCCGAGGCGAAGGCGAAGCCGACGGCGCCGCCCTCGAGGTCGGCGACGCAGCGCTCGTAGGCCAGGCGGGTGGGATTCTGCGAGCGGCTGTACTCGTAGCCCTTGTGCACGCCCGGGCTTTCCTGAACGTAGGTCGAGGTGGCGTAGATCGGCGGCATGACGGCGCCGGTCGAGGGATCGGGCGACTGGCCGGCGTGGATCGCGCGTGTCGCGAAGCCGGGACGGTTGGGGCGTTTGGCGCTGTCTGCCATGGCGGTCTCGCTGCGAGGTCGGTTCGGGGACGGCCGCTATTTCAGCGTGCGGCGCAGATGGTTCAGGAGATCGATCTGGGTGATCAGGCCGAGGAACTGCGCGCCCTCCATCACGATCGCGACGTGGCCGCGGCCGAAGATCGGCATGAGGGCCTCGAGCGGCTGATCGGCCTGCAGGGTCTCCAGCCGCTTGGACATGGCCAGGGAGACCGGCTCCTTGAAATGGTCCTCGTTGCGGAACACCGCGAGCAGGATATCGCTCTCGTCGATCAGGCCGACCACCTGGCCGCCCTCGTCGAGCACCGGCAATTGGGAGATGTCATAGAGCTTCATGCGGCCGTAGGCGGTCAACAGCGTGTCCTCGGGCGTGACGGTCACGGTCGCGTGCTCGCGGTGGCGGCGCGAGATGAAGTCCGACAAGTCGTTGTGCCGCTCGCGCTCGATGAAGCCCTGGTCGATCATCCAGAAATCGTTGAACATCTTCGACAGGTACTTGTTGCCGCTGTCGCACACCAGGGTGACCACCCGCTTCGCCGCGCTCTGCTCCCGGCAATAGCGCAGCGCCGCAGCGATCAGGGTGCCCGAGGACGAGCCGGCGAGGATGCCCTCCTTCGCCAGCAGCTCGCGCGCCGCCAGCAGGGATTCCTTGTCGGAGACCGTGTAGGCCCGGGCGACCCGCGTGAAATCGGCGACCGGCGGCAGGAAGTCTTCGCCGATGCCCTCGACCACCCAGGCGCCGACCTCTTCGCTCAGGGTGCCGCAATTGACGTAGTCGGCGAGCACCGAGCCCTCCGGATCGGCCAGGATCATCTCCGCCTCGGGGGCGACCGTCGCGAAATAGCGCGACAGGCCGGTGATGGTGCCGCCGGAGCCGACGCCGCAGACCACGGCGTCGAGATCCCCGTCCATCTGGGCCCAGATCTCGGGGCCGGTGGTGGTCTCGTGGGCCTTGGGGTTGGCCGGGTTGGCGAACTGGTTGACGTAGACGGCGCCCGGAATCTCGCGGGCCAGCGCCTCGGCCTTGTCCTGGTAGTAGTCGGGGTGGCCCTTGCCGACGTCGGAGCGGGTGAGCTGCACCTCGGCGCCGAGCGCCTTCAGGTGAAAGATCTTCTCCTGGGCCATCTTGTCCGGCACCACGATGATCAGCCGGTAGCCCTTCTGGGCCGCCACCAGGGCGAGCCCGAGACCGGTGTTGCCGGCGGTCGCCTCGATGATCGCGCCGCCCGGCTTCAGGCTGCCGTCGGCCTCGGCCGCCTCGATCATCGACTTGCCGATGCGGTCCTTGATCGAGCCGCCCGGGTTCTGGTTCTCCAGTTTGAGGAACAGCCGGCAGGGCCCGCGATCGAGGCGGGTCACCTCGATCATCGGCGTGTTGCCGATCATTTCGAGGACATTGCCGACCGGCGGCGCGACGTGGGGTCGGCTCTCCGACATTTCCGTTCAGATGCGTCTCGTTGATCCGGCGGGCGCCGCCCTCGGCGAGGGCCCGCGACGCCGCATCATATCGCCCTTCGGCCGAGGAGCAAAAGCGCGATGACCGGTGCGGCCTCCACCCCGCCACTCCGTCGCCCCGACCGTCCCCTGGCGGCCCGCGTCGCCGCATGACGCCGCATGACGCCGGCGGCCGGCTTATCGGGTCGGCACCGGCTCGTCGGTGGAATAGTCGTAGAAGCCGCGGCCCGACTTGCGGCCGACCCAGCCGGCCTCGACGTACTTCACCAGCAGCGGACACGGCCGGTATTTGGAATCCGCCAGGCCGTCGTAGAGCACGTGCATGATCGCCAGGCAGGTGTCCAGGCCGATGAAGTCGGCGAGCTGCAGCGGCCCCATGGGGTGGTTGGCGCCGAGCCTGAGGGCGGTGTCGATGGCGCTCACCGAGCCGACGCCCTCGTAGAGGGTGTAGATCGCCTCGTTGATCATCGGCATGAGGATCCGATTGACCATGAAGGCCGGAAAGTCCTCGGCCGGCGCGGAGGTCTTGCCGAGCGCCTCGACCAGGGTCCTGATCTCCTGGAAGGTGTCCTCGTCGGTCGCGATGCCGCGGATCAGCTCGACCAACTGCATCACCGGCACCGGGTTCATGAAGTGCATGCCCATGAAGCGGCCGGGTCGGTCGGTCACCGAGGCCAGACGGGTGATCGAGATCGACGAGGTATTGCTGCAGATGATGGCGTTGGGGCGAAGCAGCGGGCAAAGCTGCTTGAGGACCTCGCGCTTGACCTCCTCGTTCTCGACCACGCTTTCGATCACCAGGTCGCAATCGCGGAACAGCTCCAGGTCCGTGCCCATGGTGATGCGGGCGAGGGCGGCGTCCTTCTCCTCGGGGGAAATCTTGTCGTGGCTGACCTGGCGGTCCAGGTTGGCGGCGATCTGCTCGCGCGCCTGCTCGAGGCGCTCCTCGGAGATGTCCGACAGGCGAACGTCGAAGCCGGCCGCCGCGAAGACATGGGCGATGCCGTGGCCCATCTGACCCGCGCCGATGACGCCGACGCATGTGATTTCCGGATGTTCGCCGTTCGCCTCGGACATGAATCCGGTCCTAGCTGTTGGGCCGCGCCGCCGGCCGTTCGACGGCCCGCGCGCGGCTTAGGCTATAGTGCCGCCTCCAATTCCGGAAGGGCCTGGAAAAGGTCGGCGACCAGGCCGTAATCGGCGACCTGGAAGATCGGCGCCTCTTCGTCCTTGTTGATGGCGACGATGACCTTGGAGTCCTTCATGCCGGCCAGGTGCTGGATGGCGCCCGAAATGCCGACCGCGATGTAGAGGTCCGGCGCCACCACCTTGCCGGTCTGGCCAACCTGATAGTCGTTCGGCACGAAGCCGGCGTCGACCGCGGCGCGGCTGGCGCCGACCGCGGCGCCCAGCTTGTCGGCGATCTTTTCCAGCATGGCGAAGTTCTCGCCCGCCTGCATGCCGCGGCCGCCCGAGATGACGATCCTGGCGCTTGTCAGCTCCGGGCGCTCGCTCTCGGTGAGGGCCGCCCCGACGAAGCTCGAAAGCCCCTGATCGCCGGTCGGCGCGACCTCCTCGCGCGACGCCGAGCCGCCCGCCTCGGCGACCGCCTCGAAGGCGGTGCCGCGCACGGTGATCAGCTTGACCCGGTCGCTCGACTGCACGGTCGCCAGCGCGTTGCCGGCATAGATCGGCCGCACGAAGGTGTCCGCGGACTCGACGCCGGAGATATCGGAGATCTGTTGCACGTCGAGCAGCGCCGCGGCGCGCGGCAGGACGTTCTTGCCCGAGGTGGTGGCCGGGGCCAGCACATAGCCGTAGTTCGGCGCCAGCTCGACGATCAGCGGCGCCAGGTTCTCGGCGATGCGATGCTCGTACTCGGCGCCGTCGCTGACCAGCACCTTGGCGACGCAGGGGATCTTCGCCGCCGCCTCGGCGACCGCGCCGCAGCCGGCGCCCGCGACCAGCACATGAATGTCGCCGCCGCCGTGGCCGGCGAGCTGCTCGGCCGCGCCCAGGGTATTCAGGGTCGCCGGCTTCAGCTCGGCGTTGTCGTGTTCGGCCAATACCAGAATGCTCATGTCCCGACCCTCGCGCCCTCAGATGACCTTGGCTTCGTTTCTGAGCTTGTCGACCAGCTCGCCCACGTCGCCGACCTTAACGCCCGCCTTGCGCGCCGGCGGCTCGGTCACCTTCAACACGGTGAGCCGCGGGCTCACGTCGACCCCCAGGTCGCCGGGCGACAGCGTGTCGATCGGCTTTTTCTTGGCTTTCATGATATTGGGCAGCGAGGCGTAGCGCGGCTCGTTGAGGCGCAGGTCGACGGTCAGGATCGCCGGCAAGCCCAGCTTGACGGTTTCCAGGCCGCCGTCCACCTCGCGGACCGCCTCGACGCCACCACCAGCATCGGCACTCAGCTTGATCTTGGAAACGAAGGTCGCCTGCGGCCAGCCCAAGAGGCCCGCCAGCATCTGCCCGGTCTGGTTGTTGTCGCCGTCGACCGCCTGCTTGCCCATGATCACCACGCCGGGCTCCTCGCGCTCGACCACGGCCTTGAGGAGCTTGGCGACGCCCAGCGGCTCCAGGTCGGCGTCGGCCTCGATCAGGATGCCGCGGTCCGCGCCCATGGCGAGACCCGTCCTCAGCGTCTCCTGGCTGGTCGCCGGGCCCGCCGAGACGACAATCACTTCCTCGGCCGTGCCCGCTTCCTTCATGCGCACCGCGGCCTCGACCGCGATCTCGCAGAAGGGATTCATCGCCATCTTGACGTTGTTGAGCTCGACGCCGGACTGGTCGCTCTTCACCCGGACTTTCACGTTCGCGTCGATGACGCGCTTAACTGGTACCAAGACTCTCATCGCGAAGTCCTAGCGTTCAAAGTGGTGCGGTGATCGTGAATTCGGCTTCCCCACGTCGACCTCCCCCGCTGGAGCCTTTGTTGCAGGGGCGCGACGCGGGCGCACAATAGGGATCGCGAAACGCCCTGTCAATGATCGCGCGGGCGCGCCCCGGACGGCCGGCAATGCCACAGAAACCATTTCAACGCATAACCTTAGAGATTCTGGCCGGGCTCCCAGAGCACGTCTTGTGCACCGCCGTTGTTGAGCGCCCGCGCAAGCACGAAGCAGAGGTCGGAGAGCCGGTTGATGTAGCGGATCGCCTCCGGGTTGATCGTTTCGCAAACCGACAGCGCGGTCATCTCGCGCTCGGCCCGCCGGGCGACCGTGCGCGCGAGGTGCAGATGGGCCGCCGCCGCCGTGCCGCCGGGCAGGACGAAGGAGGTGAGCGGCGCCAGATCCGCGTTCAGGCGGTCGATCTCGCTCTCCAGGCGCGCCACCTGGGCCGCCGTCACGCGCAGCGGCGGCGGATCCGCGGGCGCCTCCGCCTCGGGCCGGCAGAGATCCGCCCCCAGGTCGAACAGGTCGTTCTGCACGCGGGCGAGGATGCGGTCGGCGTCGGCCGGGCTCTGGGTGCCGGCCAGGTGAAGGCGGGCGAGGCCGATCGTCGCGTTGGCCTCGTCGACGGTGCCGTAGGCCGCCACCCGCGGGTCGTGCTTGGCGACCCGCGCGCCGTTGCCGAGCGAGGTCTCGCCCTTGTCGCCGCCGCGCGTGTAGATCCGTGTCAGCCGGACCATGGGGTCTCCCCGCCCAACCCGCCCGTCGGGCCTACTTGCCCGCCGCCAGCATGATCAGGGCAAGCAGGACCAGGGCGGAGAACTGCAAGACGACCCGCCAGCGCATCAGGACATTGCCGTACTTCCTGTTGACCTCGCCGCCGCGCGCCATGACGATCAAGCCGGCGAACAGGACGCCCAGCGTCGCCACCATGGCGATGATGAGGAGGACCGCGAGAAAGCCGTTCATGGGGTTTGGTATAACGCGCGAGCCGGGCGCCGGAAAGCGCCTTCTCGTGGCGCGCCTCCGACGGTCCGGCGCACCGCGGGATCTTGCCGTCGTTTTGCCGCCCGCTTAGAGTTTCACGCGCCCCTTGGCGCCCCTTGGCGCCCCTCGGTACCCAGCAGCGCCCAGCGGCGCAGCACGCCCAGGCACGCCCCAGCGAGGCCGTCGGCCATGGTGCAATCCCGCCAGTACAGCGACGCCGTCCTCGCCAACATGCAGTCGCTCTATGGCAAGGGCTTCCTCTCGCCCGGCGGCGCGGCGGAAGTCTTCGATATCGTCGACGGCGTGCCGATCGCCGGCCGCGAAGTTCTCGACCTCGGCTGCGGCGTCGGCGGCGCATCCTTGGTTCTGGCCGGCCAGCTGGGCGCCGCCCGCGTGCTCGGCCTCGACGTCGAGCCGGCCTCTCTGGCGCGCGCCGCCAGCCTCGTCGACGAAGCCGGGCTGGCCGGGCGCGTCGCCTTCGAGCTGGCGACGCCGGGTCCCCTGCCGCTGCCCGATGCGGCCTTCGACGTGGTCTTCACCAAGGACGTCGTGTGCCACCTGCCCGACAAGCCCGCCCTCTTCGCCGAGGCCTACCGGGTGCTGCGCCCCGGCGGCGTCTTCGCCTGCGCCGACTGGATGAGGGGCGCGGCCCCCTCGGCGGACTTCGAGGACTGGGCGGCGCGGCTCGCCGCGAGCGGCCTGGTCTTTCACTGGGAGGCCCTCGAGGCCTACCGGGCCGGGCTGAGCGGCGCCGGCTTCGCGCCGATCGAGGCGCGCGATCATTCCGCCTGGTCGGAGCGGGACGGCCGCCGCCAGTTGGCGCAATCGGAGCGCGACGCGGCGGCGCTACGCCGGGCCCTGGGCGACGACGGCTACCGCGGCCGGGTCGCGCTCACCCGCGCCCGGGTCGGCGCCTTGGCGGACGGCGGCTTGCGCCACGTCCACATCCGGGCCTATCGCCCGGCCTGATGGGGCGCGTCCTCGACCCGCCGCGGCGGCGGCCGGTGGCGGTCGGCGGCGGTCAGTGGCCTATGACGCGGCGACGCGGGGCTCCTGGTCGCGCGCGGGCGTCGCGATGCCGATCGCCTGCAGCAGCGCCCGCAGCTCCTGGCGGGCGGCCAGGTGCGACATGGAGAGCGCCACGCCGGCGCGCTGCTCGCGAAGATCGAGCAAGGTAAGCCCGTGGACGAACAGCTCGCGATAGATGACCCGCTCGCTCAGGCCCGGGCCGTTGCGGAAATCGAGGTAGTTCGCCAGGATGTTCAAGGCGTCGGCCATGCGATTCTTGTTCTTCGCCTCCAGGTTCGTGAGGCGATTGCGCAGGACGATCCAATCGAAGCCCTCGCCGGTCCGCGCGATCTTGTGCTCGCGCGCGCTCGCGACCATTTGCGCGTAGTGGCCCCGGCGCCGGACCTTCTTGCCGCCGGCGTCGAGCACGGCGAGCGTGTCCAAGTCGACGAAGCTGTCGTTGATCGGCGTCACCACGATGTCGGCCCAGGCGTGCGCCAGGCGGGAGATCGGCGAATTGCTGCCCGGCGTGTCGACCACGACGTAGTCGCAGGTTTCGGCGAGCCGCATGAGGTCGTCCTCCAGCCGCCCGGTGACCCCGGTGGAATGGGAGGATTCGAGCTGGGTCGGCAGCGGCAGGTCCAGCTCCCGCATCCGATTGAGGTTGCGCCGGTTCTCGACATAGCGGCCGAGCGAGGATTGCGGCATGTCCAGGTCGATGCAGCCGACCTTGTGGCCGTGATAGAGCAGCGTGACGATCAGGTGCATGGCCGTGGTCGACTTGCCGGTGCCGCCCTTCTCGCTGCCGATGACGATGATCCGCCCGCGCGGCTGCCCGCCGTCGCCGCCGCCGGTCTCCTCGTCCGCCTGGCTCGCCGGCCCGTCGCTCGCCGCGCCGCCCGGACGTTCCCCGTCCGGCCGTTCCTCGCCCATGGCGGTGGCGACGTCGGCGATCAGCTCCGAGACCTCCTTGCGGGCCTGCGGCGCGGCCGGATGACCCGACGGGCGCTCGGCCCGATGATCCGACGGGCGATCGGCCGGGCGATCCGCCTGGCGATCCCTTGTCGCGCCCAGGGCGACGGTCTTGCTGGCGAGCGCGCCGATGATAATGTCGACCCCCTCGCCGGTGCTGCTGAACGGCAGCAGGACGCCCCGGTAGAGCACCTTGTCGCCCGCCTCGTCGATGAACTCGTCGGCGATCATGCGCGGCTCTTTCTCGGCCACCACCTGATG
>JAWWCG010000050.1:0-11754 GCA_033720555.1 Kiloniellales bacterium
CCGCGCCGCCCAGGTGTCGAATTCGGAGCGCCAGCCCAGATGCGTGCCGGGGCCGGCGACGGGGTGAAAATGCCAATAGGGATCGCGGCGCTTGGGCAGCCGCGCCCGCTTGGCAGGCGAGCTGAGGTCGATCTTTCGTTTGGCCATCGGGTCCTCGGAGTGTGACAATAGTGTGACTTTTTGCGCGGGTGATAATGGAACGTGCTTCAAAGACATACGCCCAAAAGCGCAGAAATCAAAGACTTTTTGCGCGAAGGTTTCCGCAGGCTCCCGCAAAACACATCAAAGCTATGCCTGAGCCGCGGCTCTCCGTCTCTGGAATGATCGCCTAGATGCAAGTTCTGGTCCTCGCAGCTCCAAGACAGGGTATCGGCCGCACGACGCTCGCCTACCGCCTCGCCAGGCAGGCCAGCCGGGCGGGCGGCGGCCCGGTCGTGCTGCTGGACGCCGATCCCGAGGGCGATCTGAGCAAGCGGTGCGCCGACGGGGCGCGCCCCGACGCGCTGTCGGACCTGATCGTCGTGCCGTGGGACCGATCCTGCGCCGGGCCCGAGTTCCAGCAGCTCAAAGCCCGCGCGGGCGGCGTGATCATCATCGACGCGCCCCTGCCCGATCGGCCGGAGGCGCTCGGCGAGACCCTGTCGGTGGCGGACCTGATCGCCGTGGTGGTGCGCCCGCGCGAGGACGATATCGCGCTGCTCGGCCCGGTCGTCGCGGCGATCGAGGCGGCGGACCGGCCTTGCGTGTTCCTGGTGAACCGCGCCAAGCGCCACGGCAACATGGCGGCGGCCACCTCCATCGCCTTGGCGCAGTACGGCACTGTGTGTCCGATCGTCTTGCCGGAGGACGAGAAGCTGGCGCCCAGCCTGCGCGCCAGGGTGTTCCGCCGGCCGAAGCGCGGCGAGGGCGAGACCAAGCGCGCGGAGGTCTGGAGCTATCTCTCGGAGCGCCTCGACGCCATCTGCGGGACGGGCCGCGGCGAGACGTCGGCCGGCCCCGGTGACGATGCTCATGGCGACAGGGCCCACGACGACAGGGCCCAGGACGAGGCGGCCCAGGGCGAGAGGACCCAGGGCGAGGGGACCCAGGGCGAGGGGGGCGAGGGCGGTGCGGAGCATCGGCAATTCGTCCGGCACAGCTTCGAGGTCGGCGCCACGTTTTCCTGGGCGGGGCAGAGCTTTCCCTGCCGCATCCGCAACATCTCGGCCGGCGGACTAGCGTTCACCACCGACATGCCGGTGCCCGTCGGCACCCGTCTCAAGGTGCGGGTTCCCTATCTCGGCGACTTCGACGCCGTCTCGGTCCACCGCGACGCCGTCTCCGTCGGCCTGCGCTTCGTCATCGACGAGTGGCAGCAGGCCGCCCTGGTGCGCGATCTCGCGGCGCTGGTCGGCGGCGGCCGGGTCGGGGCGGGGCAAGCCCAATCGCGCGGAGAGGAGCGATCCGAGGGCGCCGAGAGCGGCGAGGAGAGCGGCGAGGAGAGCGGCGAGGAGAGCGGCCAGCGAACCGACGGGAGCGCGGCCAAGCGGCCATGGTTCAAACGACCGTCGCCCACCAGGAGCCGCGGCTTTTGAGCCCAGGCGGGGCGTTCCGGCGATATCCCCAGAGGTTCCCCCGGAGGTTCCCCCAGAGATTCCCTGTGCGAGGTCTGCGGCGATTTATCGTTTGAATCGCCTTGCGTTCTCGGGTCGGCGCGGGCATATCTGAGGTTTCCCGGTCGTGTCTAGCGGTCCGGATCGTCTACTGGTTGGGGGGGAAGTGATGGCGCGCGTTGCCTCCATCTTCCAATTGGGGACGGACTTGGATCCCGGTTCCAGGCAATCCCAATCGGAAGAGCACAGTTCGGTCGCGCCGGCGGACCCGCAAAGCGCGGCGCCGGATGATCGAAAGGATTTCTTCATCGAGCGCGATGGCCTGCGGTTCGCCGGGGTCCATCTGATCATCGACCTGCACGAGGCCGAACGGCTCGACGACATCGCCTACGTCGAGCGGGCGTTGCGGGACTGCATCGAGGCGTCCGGCGCCAGCCTGCTGCACATCCACCTGCATCATTTCACGCCGAACGGCGGCGTTTCCGGCGTGGCGGTGCTGGCGGAATCCCACATCAGCGTCCACACCTGGCCGGAATGCGGCTATGCCGCCCTGGATGTTTTCATGTGCGGCGACACCAGGCCCCACGCGGCGGTGTCGGTCCTGAAACGCGCGTTCCGACCCGGACGGATCGCGATCTCCGAGCATCTGCGCGGCGGCGAACTCTAGGCGCCGGTCGCCGCGATCCTTCGCGCCGGCCCCGCTCGCAAGGCTCTTGCGGCGCGGCTCGCGCCTGTGCGCCCGCCTGTGCGCGCGCCGACATGGCCGCGGCCGCGAGATACATCGTCTCGGTGCGTTCGCCCTGGCCGTTTCCGGGACAAAATAAACCCCCGGGCGGCAGGGAGAGGAACCGTCCGGGGGGCAAGGCTCGAGAGGGTTATTGAGAGCTCACATGGCGCCGAGGAAGGGAGCCGAGATCACGAGCACAAACGGCGTTGCGATGATTATGGCACTGGCCAATGCCACGGTATCAACGGCGTATGTGGTGATCTTATTGTACAACATGAGCTGGGCTTCCTTCTGGTTTCGGCGCTCTGCGTCGCTCTGACATGTCATTTGGCGTCGCTCGCCCGACGGCCAAGTGATCGCCGTCACAGTTCGTCGGTTTTCCGGGAAACCCATGCGCGGCCGCGGCTCGGCGCGCGGCTCGGGGCGTGGTCGGGCGCGGGCGGGCGGCGGGTCAGCCGGCGGCCTTGCCGGGCTTGTCCGCCTGCAGGGTGTCGATCGCCTCCTGCAGGCCGTCGCGGTCCATCAGATAGAGGCTGCGGCCCTTTCGCCGGATCAGGCCGGTGGGATAGAGATGGGCGAGGGCGCGCGCCGCGGTCTCGCGGGTGGTGCTGACCCGGCTGGCGATCTCGCGCACCGGCGGCAAGGGGCGGATCACCCAGAGCCCCGGCACGGCCGCGTCGGGTTCGGCCATGCGCAGCAGTTCGGCATAGACGCGCTGGGTGGCGGCGAGGGTCGAAAGCTCCATGATGCGCTGGTCGCCGAGGCGCACGATCTCCGCCAGGCGTTTGGCCACCCGGAAGGTGACCTCCGCGTGGCTGGTCAGCAGGTCGATGAAGGTCTGGGGCGGCATGATCGCGATCAGCGAGTCCTCGACCGCGACCACGCTGGCCGAGCGCGGCTGGTTGTCGATCGCCGCCAACTCGCCGAAATAGCCGCCGGCCTTCGCCGTCGCCAAGGTCACTTCCTTGCCGGACAGCGAGAAGTTGACGATGCTGACCGCGCCGGTGGCGACGAAATAGACGTCGCGGCTGGCGCTGCCGCTGTCCAGCACCCGCTCGCCGTCGCGATAGCGCCGCCAACGGCAGCGCGCTTCGAGCTTCCGGATCTCGGCGTCGTCGAGGCCGGTGAAGAGCTCGATCGAGCGCAGTGATTTCCCGCTGTCCTCCGGCACCCCTCAAGGCCCCCTTTTCGGCGTACGACCCTGTGCCAGCCGATCGATGCTAGCACATCTCGCCGCGCCACGGCATGTCGAGAGAGCGGGCTTTCGCCGGATTCTCAGTCCGCGGACTGGCGAATTGCCGCTTCGATCAGTTTCAGCGCTTCCTCCGCCTCGCCCCAACGGTCCACCCGCACCCACTTGTCGGGCTCCAGGTCCTTGTAGTGGGCGAAGAAGTGGGTGATCTGATCGAGCAGGATCTTCGGCAGATTGCGGTAGGAGCTGATGTTGGCGTAGTAGGGGTGGAGCGCGTCGGGCGGCACCCCGAGCACCTTCTCGTCGACGCCGCTTTCGTCCTCCATCAGGAGAACGCCGACCGGCCGGGCGCGCACCACGGCCCCGGGGACCACCGGCGTCGGGCCGACCACCAGGACGTCCATGGGATCACCGTCGGCCGCCAGGGTATGGGGTATGAACCCGGAGTTGCCCGGATAGATCATGGCGGTGTGCAGGAAGCGGTCGACGAAAATGGCGCCCGAGGCCTTGTCCAGCTCGTACTTCACCGGCTGGCCGCCCACCGGCACCTCGATCACCACGTTGATCTCGTAAGGCGGATTGCGCCCCGGGGGAATCTTGCTGAGGTCCACGAGGCCCTTCTCCTCCGGCTGCCTTGGCCCAGGCCCGCCTAGTGGACCCGGTTTCGCGGGCGAGCGCAAGCCGCCGCGCCCGGCCGCGCCCGGGGTGCGGGGCGGGGTCCGGCGCGGGGTCCTGTGCGGGCTCCGGGGCGGGCTCCGGAGCGGGGGGCTGCCGATGGCGCCCGTCAGCACTCTGTTAAGCCGGGTTAAGTATAAGGTTTTCCAGGAATAAGCATGGCGAACCGCGGGTTCAAACCTTCTGTCTGCGCGCTCGGCCGCGCGGCGCCAGCCGCGCTGCTTGCGGCCGCCCTATGCCTGGCCGCCGTGGGCCTGGCCGCCGGGCTCGCCGTGCGGCCGGCCGCGGCGCAGACCTTTTTCCGCATCGGCACCGGCAGCGAGGCAGGCAGCGAGTTTCAGGTCGGCCAGGTCCTCGCCGACCTGCTGCAGCCGGTCATCACCGGCGAGGACTGCGCCATGGCGAACTGCGCGGGCGCCCCGGACCTGGTGGCCGCGCAGCTCTCCGACGGCGCGCTCGCCAACCTGGCGGATCTGCGCGACGGCCGCCTGGAGGCCGCCTTGGTGGCGGCCCCGGCCGCCGCCTGGGCGGAGCGGGGCGCGGGCCCCTTCGCGGCGAGCGGTCCGGTTTCGGGGCTCGCGGCGGTGGCCGCGCTCTATCCCGTTCTGCTGCAGGTGGTGACCCTGGAGCGCAGCGCCATCCGGGACATCGCCGATCTGCGCGGCCGGCGGGTGTCCCTGGACCGGCCGGCTTCGGCGACCGAGCCGATCGCCCGGCGCGTGCTGGCCGCCTACGGCCTGGAGGCGGCGGACATCGACGCGCGATACCTGGAGCCGGGACTGGCCCTGGAGCGCCTGGCGGCCGGCCGGATCGACGCCTTCTTCGCGCTCGGCGGCGTGCCCTTGGAGGCGGTCGCGCGCCTCAACGCGATCGCCGAGATCCGGCTGCTGCCGGTGAGCGCGGCGCGTCTCGCCGAGGACGAGGCGCTGGCGCCGGTCGTGACCCCGGCCACCGTGCCGGCCGGCGCCTATGCCGAGCTGCCGGCGGTCGAGACCGTCGCCACCACCGAACTCCTGCTGGTGCGCGACGACCTGGACGCGAATCTGGTCTACGAGGTGACGGCGCGGCTCTGGGCGCCGGAGACCCTTCGCCGCTTGCGCGCCGTGCATCCCCTGGGCGACGCGGTCGCGATCGACCGGGCCTTGGACAACCTGGCGACCCCCTTGCACCCCGGGGCCGAGCGGTTCTATCGGGAACGGGGCCTGCTGCCGTGAGCTTTCGCGAGGCCCGGCGGCGATTTAAGCTCACGACGATGAACCACGGCGGCACGAGGCCCGAGGGAGCCGAGGCGGATGACTGACGCGCCCGCTTGGCGGCCGGTCTGGGGCATCCCGCCGGTCACCCTGCTGCTGATCGCGACCGTGGTGATCGGCGCCGTGGCGCTCACCTATCTCACCCGCGCCAGCCTCGACCGGATCCACCAGGACCTGCCGCTGCAGGTGTTTCAGCAGCAGCGCGACGTGGCCGGGCTCACCCGGGACATCAACGGCCTGCTGCACGCGATGGAGACCCTGCGCGCCGGCCCCTCCGACGGCGCGCTGGACGCGGCGCGGCAGAGCCTCGACACGGCGGCGCGGCGGCTGCGCATCATCCGCGACGCCCACGAGGCCTTCGTGCTGGCCAGTACCGCCGCCATGCTCGATGTCCTGCAGCCGGCGCTCGCCGACGTCGGGCGGTGGCTGGACCGCGGCCTCCACGGGCGGCCGCCGGCGTCGCCGGAAGTCCTGGCGCTCGCCACCCAGCGCCTGATCAACACCCAGCAGCGCTTCGACCTCCTGCAGGTGCGCGCCAGCGACGAGGCCGTCGGCCTGCTCGAGGCCGAGGCCGGCCAAGTCGCGCGGCTGGGCGACGTGCTGGCCGCCGTGCTGGGCTTCGGCAGCCTCCTGGTCCTGGCGATCCTGCTGTTCGTCGTTCGCCACCAGCGCGCCGAGGCCAAGCGGGCCGCCCTGCAGCAGCAGCTCCGCGAATCGATCGGGCTGATCTCCGGCGGCTTCGCCCTGTTCGACGCCGCCGGACGGCTGGTCTTCTGCAACGCCGAATACGCCAGCCTCTTCCCCGGCGCGGAGGCCGAGGCCGTGCCCGGCGCGAGCTACGAGATCCTGCTCCAGCGGGCGGCGGCGAGCGGCGGCGTTCTCGACGCGATCGACCGCGAGGCCGCGTGGGTCGCCCAGCGCCTGGCCCAGTTTCGCCACCCGACCGGCCCGCTCGACATGCGGCTCGCCGGCGGCCGCTGGGTCCGCCTGGAGGAGCACAAGACCGCCGACGGCGGCCTGGTGGCGGTCAGCACCGACATCACCGACACGCGCCAGCGCGAGAGCGAGCTCAGGGAGATCGGCCAGGACCTGCGCGACAACAACCTGCTGCTGGACGCGGCGCTCGCCAATATGTCCCAGGGCCTCGCCATGTTCGACGTGGACCACTGCCTGATCATCTGCAACCAGCGCTTCCTCGACCTCTACGGCCTGCCGGCCGAGCTGGGCGAGCCGGGCACGCCCCTGCGGCGGATCCTGGCGGCGAGCGCCCGCCTGCAGGGCCTCGGCGAGAAGGCGACCCGGCGGCTGATCGAGGAGCGCACGCGCATCGCCGCCGCGACCGAAGGGGCGCGCTGGCGCGACCTGCTGGCCAACGGCCGGGTGATCGACATCTTCCACCAGCCGCTCGCCGCCGGCGGCTCGATCGCCACCTACGAGGACGTCACCGAGAGCTACCACGCCGAGGCGGAGCTGCGCGCCGCCAAGGAGGAGGCGGAGGTGGCCTCGCGGGCCAAGTCCGACTTCCTCGCCGGCGTCAGCCACGAGCTGCGCACCCCCTTGAACGCCATCATCGGCTTCTCCGAGGTGATGCGGAACAAGATGTTCGGGCCGATCGGCGACCGCCACTACGAGGAATACGCCACCGACATCCACCAGAGCGGCCACCATCTGCTCAGCCTGATCAACGACATCCTGGACCTCTCGAAGATCGAGGCTGGCAAGTTCGAGCTGCACGAGGAGGTGGTCACGGTGACCGACACCATCGAGGCGGCGCTGCGGCTGGTCCAACAGCGCGCCGAGAAGAAGGGGGTCAAGCTGGCCCGCGCGGTGGCCGCGCGCCTGCCGCGGCTCTACGCCGACGGCCGCGCCGTGAAGCAGGTGCTGCTCAACCTGCTGACCAACGCGGTCAAGTTCACGCCCCAGGGCGGCCGGGTGACCATCGGCGCGGAGCGCGCGCCGGGCGGCGATCTCGTCGTCACGGTGGTCGACACCGGCGTCGGCATGTCGGCGCAAGACATGGAGCAGGCCCTGACCCCGTTCGGCCAGGCGGAAAGCGACGTCGCCCGCCAGCAGGAGGGCACCGGCCTCGGCCTGCCGCTCAGCAAGCACCTGGTCGAGCTGCACGGCGGCAGCCTGACCATCGAAAGCGCGCCCGGCGCCGGCACCACGATCCGCGCCCGCTTCCCCGCCGAGCGGCTGCGCCCCGCCGAGGAGGACGAGGACGAGCACGTCGAAGAGGGCGAGGACGTCGAAGAAGGCGGGCAGGGCGCGCCGAACGCGCCCGAGGATGAAGCCGAAGACGCGGTCGAAGACGGGGACAGCGAGGTGCCCAAGGACGGCTGAGGTGGTCCGGCGGTTGACGCCGGGCCGGGGGGCGGCTAAGCGCGGTAGCGCACGGGCCGAGCGGCCCGCCATCGCGAGAGGGCTTCGCCATGACCGTGGTGCTCGAGACGCGCCGCGACATCACCTTGGACAGCTTCCGCCGGGCCGCCTGGCAGGGCGAGGCGGTGCGCCTGCACGACCGCGCCGTGGCGGCGATCGACGGCGCGCGCCGCGCCTTCCTCAGCCTGTTGGACAGCGATCCCGGGGTGGTGGTCTACGGCGTCACCTCCGGCTACGGCCAGATGGCCCATCTGCGCTTCACGCCGGAAGAGCGCCGGGATCACGCGCGGCGGCCGCCGGTCGCCACCATGACCTCGTTCGGCGAGCCGCTGCCCGAGCGGCTGGCGCGCGGCATGGTGCTGGCGCGGCTGGCCAATTTCGTCGAGGGCCACGCCGCCGTGTCGCCGGACTTGGCGCGCGCCGTCGCCGGGCTGCTCGACGGCCGCCCGCTGCCGCCGGTGCCGGCCCTCGGTAACGGCTGCCCGGGCGAGATCCAGGCCCTCGGGCACCTCTTCTCCGGCCTCTACGCTGAGATCGAGGCGGGCCGGCTGGCGCCGCTCGGCGAGAAGGAGTCGCTGGCGCTGGTCAACGGCAGCCCCTGCGCCGCCGCGCTCGCCGCCGACGCGGCGCTGGCGGCCCGGCGCCGGCTGTCGCTCGCCGTCGCGGTCTTCGCGCTGTCGGTCGAGGCCCTCAAGGCGCCGCTCGAACATTACGACGCCGCGCTCGACGCGCTGTGGGAGGACCCGGGCGAGGGCGCCGCGCTGGGCCTGCTGCGCGGCTGGCTCGACGGCGCCGCCGCCGAGCGCCGGGCCTATCAGGCGCCGGTCTCGTGGCGCATCCTGCCGCGCGTCCTGGGGCAGGCCTGGCGGGCCGTGAGCCAGGGCGAGGAGGTCGCCGCGATCAGCCTCCGGGCGGTCTCCGACAATCCCGTCTTCCTGCCGCCCGACGCGGCCGCTCCCGCCGGGCGGGTGCTGTCCACCGGCGGCTTCCACAACGCCCGCGCCTATCCGGCGCTGGACAACCTTGCCGCCGCCTGGGCCGACCTCACCCTCTTGTGCGACCGCCACGTCACCAAGCTGCTGGATCCCCGGACCTCGCTGCTGCCGGCCTATCTGTCGCGCTCGGGCGAGGGCCACATGGCGACCGGCGACGGCTACATCGGCTGCCTCGGCTTTGCCGCTGCCGGCTACGCCGAGCAGGCCCGGCTCGCCGCCGGGCGGCATTTCCTGCCGGGCAGCGAGGGCGGCGGCTTCGGCCAGAACGACGTGGCCGTGCCGACCTTCCTCGCCTGGCGCGGCGAGGCCGAGGCCGGGCGCTGCCTGGACGCCGGCCTGGCGCTGCTCGCCGCGGTCGCCAGCCAGGCGTTCCACGTGAGCGAACGCGCCGCGCCGCCGCGCCTGGCGCCGCTGCTGGCGGAGGTGCGCGAGGCCTGCCCGCCGCTCACCGCCCCGCGCCCGCTGGCCGGCGAGGTCGAGCGCCTGGCGGGCCGCTTCACCGCCAAGGCCTTCGCCGAGCCGATCACGACACCCTGAGCGGCGCGCGGGCGAGGCGGCGCAGCAAGTCCCGGTGCACGGCGAGGTAGCCGGGCGCCTCCACGGCGATCCTGTCGCGCAGCAGGCGGTGCGCCTTGGGCAGGGCGTGGAACGGCAGCGCCGGATAGGCGTGATGCTCGACGTGATAGTTCATGCGCCAGGCCAGCCAGCGCACCGCCGGGTTGGAGCGGGTGGTGCGGGTGTTGCGGAGCATGTCGGGCACCAGCGGGCAGCCGGTGTGCTCGGCCATCAGGAAGGCGCGCAGCGCCGGCTGTCCGAGGGCGAGCGGCCCCAGCCAATAGATCAGCGCCGCGGCGCTGCCGAGGCCGAGCGACGCCGCGGCGATCGCGCCGTAAAGGGCGACCATGACGCGGGCCTCGCGCACCACGGCCGCGCGGCGCTGCGGCGGGACGAAGCTCTCGTCGACCCGGCCCGCCGTCAGGCGGGCGAGGAGCAGCGCCTGCTCGCGCCAATAGGGCAGCCCCGAGAGCGCCAGGAGATAGCCGCCCAGGGTCTCGGGCTTGGGCCGCGCCAGCTCGGGGTCGGCGTTCGGGTCCTGGGTGTGGCGGTGGTGGGCGAAGTGGAAGTCGCGGAAGTACTGCGACGGCAGGAAGAGGACGAGGCCGCACAGGAAGGCGACGGCGCGGTTGAGCGGCCGGCTGCGGAACGCGGTGGCGTGGATCGTCTCGTGCAGCGGCGCGAAGAGGAAGACGAGCAGCGTGCCATGCAGCACCAGCGCCGGCGCCAGCCAGGGCGAGCCCCGGGCGGCGGCGACCAGCGCACCGGAGACGAGGATCGCGAGCAGGTGGCCGGCGAGCTGCGCCAGGCCGCGGGCGTCCGAGCGCCGGCAGAGCGCCTTCAGCGCCGGCTTGTCGATCGCGCCGCTGGCTTCGAAGACCTGGTCCATGGCGGCACTATAATCGCGGCCCGGGCGCCGCGTCACGACCGGGCGCAAACGGGTTGGGCGCAATCGGGCTGGGCGCAAAAGGGTTGGGCGTAAACGGGTTGGCGGCGGTTCAGGCCCCCAGTTCGGCGGCGTGATGGCGCAGGTGGTCTTCCATGAAGCTCTGGATGAAGTAATAGCTGTGGTCGTAGCCCGGCTGCATGCGCAGCTCGAAGTGCTGGCCGGCGTCCTCGCAGGCGTCGACCAGGAGGTCGGGCTGGAGCTGGGTCTCGAGGAATTCGTCGGCCGAGCCCTGGTCGATGAAGAACTTGGCCCGGCTGGGCCGGCGGCGGACCAGCTCGCAGCTATCGTATTGGCGCCACGCCTCCCGGTCGCTGCCGAGGTAGGTAGAGAACGCCTTCTCGCCCCACGGGCAGCGCATCGGCGCGACGATCGGCGAGAAGGCGGAGACCGAGCGGTAGACCTCGGGGTTCTTCAAGTGCACCGTGAGGGCGCCGTGGCCGCCCATGGAGTGGCCGAAGATTCCCTGGCGCGCGGTGTCGGCCGGGAAGTTGGCGGCGACCTCGGCGGCCAGGTCCTCGGTCACGTAGCTGTACATGCGGTAGTGCCGCGACCAGGGCGGCTCGGTGGCGTCGAGGTAGAAGCCGGCGCCGGTGCCCAGGTCGTAAGCCTCGTCGTCCGCCACCTCGGGCCCGCGCGGCGAGGTGTCGGGGCAGACCAGCATCAGCCCGAGCTCGGCCGCCACGCGCTGGGCGCCGGCCTTCACGGTCACGTTCTCCTCGGTGCAGGTGAGGCCCGAGAGATAGGTCACCACCGGCACCGTCTCGCCGGCCAGCGCCTTGGGCGGCTGGAACAGCGCGAAGCGCATCTCGACGCCGCAGGCCTCGGAGGCATGGCTGTAGACGCCCTGCAGGCCCTCGAAACACTTCTGTTCGCTGACGACGGTGAGGTCGCTCATGCTCTCGTCTCCCCGGATCGGTTTGGGCCGGCCCCGGTCGTCGCCCCAGGTCGTTGCCCCAGGTCATCGCCCCCGGTCATCGTCCCCCGGTCATCGTCCCTCGGTCATCGTCCCCCGGGCGATCCCTGGGCCACCACTGGGCAATCCCTGGACCATTACTGGGCCGGCGCGGAGTGGCCGCGACTGGTCGGCGCCCGCGCGGGCGCCTCAGTAGGTCACCACGCTGCGGATCGACTTGCCCTCGTGCATGAGGTCGAAGCCCTGGTTGATGTCCTTGAGCGGCAGGGTGTGGGTGATCATGGGGTCGATCTCGATCTTGCCCTGCATGTACCAGTCGACGATCTTGGGCACGTCGGTGCGCCCGCGCGCGCCGCCGAAGGCGGTGCCGCGCCACACCCGGCCGGTGACCAGCTGGAACGGCCGGGTCGAGATCTCCTGGCCGGCGCCGGCGACGCCGATGATGACCGACTCGCCCCAGCCCTTGTGGCAGCACTCCAGCGCCTGGCGCATGGTGGTGACGTTGCCGATGCACTCGAAGG
>JAWWCG010000051.1:0-11641 GCA_033720555.1 Kiloniellales bacterium
AGGAGTCCGCCGGATTGTTCGCTAAGTACCCCGACGCATAAGGCGGAATGTTCAAGGCGGAACAGACTTTGCAGCTCACCGCGCCGCTCGCTCCATGAGAATAACGCTGACAGAGTCAACAACCCTATTTTAGTTGTTGTAAGTTTTATTTTTTCTATTATTACTAGCGTTCTACAGTGAAAATTACCAAACGAACCCAATTTTCTCTAATAAAATCAATGATCCAAGACTCGCGCCTTGGACGACAATCTGCTAGGGAACTGCCTAGATCCCCTCCCTTCTCCATTGCTCTCCCGCGAAGCCCGGGCTACTGCTACGAAGTATCACGCCCCCCAAACTAAGGAGTGAAGATGGAGGAAGCGTCCGCGACACCCACTCGGGCACTCGATGCGCGCCGTGAGCGGCTACGTGAGATCATCGAGGAAAAATCGCTTATCACGGGCCGCACCTTCACTCTGGCCTCAGGCAAAACCAGCTCCTTTTTCCTCAATCTCAAGCAAACCATGCTCGATCCGGAGGGTGCCAACTTGCTCGCTGATTTGATCCTCGATGTCATGGAGGAGCACGGACTGCACAACATCGGCGGCTTGGAAATGGGCGCGGTTCCCTTGGTCTCGGCGGTGTGCACCAAGAGCTTCGAGCGGTTTCCCGTCAACGTGTTCTTCGTTCGCAAGGGCGTGAAAGACCACGGTGCAACCCAGTTGATCGACGGCCACTTCGATGAAGGGAGTGAGGTCCTGATCATCGACGATGTCGTCACTACGGGCGGCTCCGCCATCCAGGCGGCCGAAGTGGTTCGGGCCCGTGGGTGCCGCGTGTCGAAGGTCCTCGCGATTGTTGATCGGGAAGAAGGCGGACGTGAGAACCTCTCGAACCATGGGTACGAGCTGATATCGCTTCTTAATCGCCACGACTTCCCGGAGATCGACTCCTGATTTGTCTGAACCGTCTCAGGTCGATGCAGGCAGTGAGCCAGGCAATTCTCGCGTGACTTAAGCGAAGAACCTTTTGAGAATACGTTCATGCCGACGACACTAGGCCAGCGGCTTACCCGCGCCAGAGAACATGCTCACATCAAACAGAAGGATGTGGCCGAGCATTTCGGCATCTCTTCCCAGGCGATTTCCCAGTGGGAAGCAGACCGAACCAGACCCGACAGTCAGCGACTGTCACGGCTTGCGCGATTGTTCGCAGTTCGGATCGAGTGGTTGCTCGATGAATCTGGGCCCATGATTTTCGATGGCGCGCAAGCAGACACCGAGGTCCGCCATACAGCGCGCGTTCCTGTTATTGATCTTGTCCAGGCCGGCAACTGGACAGAGGTCGATGTTCCTCTCGACCAGCGCTCGAGCGACGAGTTTCTTCAGACCGACTTGGGATTAAGCTCCAATGCGTTTGCCCTGGTCATCGCAGAGCCGAGCATGGAGCCTGAGTTTCGGCCCGGCGACAAAGTCATAATAGATCCCATGGTCCAGCCACGCCCTGGCGATTTCATTGTCGCCAAACGGGAGGCTGACCGGGAGGCAACCTTCAAGAGATACCGTCTGAGAAGCCAGGATGATGACGGATACGACGTGATCGAACTCAAACCAGCCAACCCCGACTGGCCCAGTCTCACGATGGATCGGAAAAACCCTGGACGCATCATAGGCACTATGGTCGAACACCGACGTTACCGTCGCGGATAAGGAAGAGCCGAGATTCCGCATGCGCAAGTTTATCGTCGAACGGGGGCTGCCCGGGATTGGGGCCGCCCCGCGACCGGAACTGAGGGCCGCGGCGCGAAAGTCGAACGAGGCCCTTCACGAACTCGGTCCCGGCATTCAATGGATCGAGAGCTATGTCGCCGCCGACAAGACGTTTTGCGTCTACCTCGCCGAGGATGAGGCGCTCATCCAACGTCATGCCGAGATCAGCGGCTTTCCCGCCGACAGAATCACCGAGATCAAAACCAAGATCGATCCCAGCACCGCAGACGCTTGAAGACGCACCAAGCGCCGCGCCACGGCCAGAGTAAGATCCCATACAAGGGCTGGGGCCTCCCTGGCGCTGGCTCTTAGCCAGCGACGGGGCCCGAGCACGCGCCGATCGCTCTCGATCTCGACCGTTCCCGCGGCCAAGCCCAGCGCCCGAAAAATGAGCCGGCACCGTGGCAGGTGAAAGGAGCTCGAACATAACACGACAGCCCCCACATCGCTCCGCCGCTCGAGGATCTCTATGCAGCGAATCGCGGACGAAAGTGTGTCGTGCCCCGTGGGCTCTGTCAGGATGAGGCTGCCGTCGATCCCCTGTTCCACGAGATAGGCGCGCATGGCATCGGCCTCCGCCGGCGGATGAAGGCCGAGCCCGCCGGTCACCAAGAACCGCACCGGCGGCCGATCGTCGGCCCATCTGATCGCCGCATCCAGACGATGGCGCAGGACCGCGCTCGGCCGACCGTCAGCCCCGACGGCGGCACCGAAGACGACGATATAGTCGCAACCCCGCTGCATTCACCCCTTCGCCCGGCCGCGCCAATGTCGCGGCTCATCGCCACCGCGCATCGCAACGTCGCCTAATATCGCAGCTCCGCCATGAGCGCGAAATGATCGCTCGGCCACACGCCGTCCACGACCTCGTTCCCCGCCAGCCGGCAGCCGACAACCTCTCCGGCCCCCCTGGCGCCGGATTGGCCGACGAATATGTAGTCGATGCGGCGGTCGGGTTGCAGGTTCGGCTGCGTGAAGCTGTTGGCGTTGTCCCACGTATAGCCGGCGCCGCCGTCGCCACCATCGGCCCAAGCGTCCCGGAAAACCAAGCCCGCAATCGGGACCGCGGCCTGTCCCGTCATCATCCGAATTTCCTCCGACGTCGGCTCGGCATTGAAGTCGCCGCAAACGATCGGGGGAAAGCCTTGCGACGACTTCGAGGCGACGAAGCGGGCGATTTCCGTGATTTGCCGCTGGCGGATATGGCTGTGAGCGCGCCGCCAGTTGAGATGGCTGACGAAAACCGGGATGTCGCCGTTCGGCCCGTCGACGGACGCGAACAAGACGCAACGCCTTTCCCCGCTTTCCCGCTCGCCGGGCAAAGGCCGCCAGTCCGTGGCCCGGATCGGCCAACGCGACAGGACGGCGTTGCCCGTTGCCAGGCCATCTTCGTGTTCGCAGGCCTGATAGGCGTGGCGGTAGCCTAGGATCCGGGCGAGCTCGGCGGCCTGAGTGTCATCGCCGTCGGCCCAGGCTTCCTGCAAGGCGATCACATCGGCCCCGAGCGGCGTCAAGCTCGCCTCGATCGCCGACCGGCGGCGTTCCCAAGGACCGTATCGCCACCAAACATTCCAGGTGACGACGCGAAGCCGCGTTTCGATCGGATCAAGAGTCATCCCTACGGTCGTACTCCGTTAGTCGCGCGCCAGGCCGGATCCTTGGTCGGCTCGAGACGCTGCGACAGGCGGGATCCCCCAACCTTGAGCTGAAACCCGTCGCGTCGACAGGAACGGTTCCTTAGCCTAGCTGCGGAGACAACAAGATGCCATGGTCGCGGGCAAATGGGCGCGTGTGCGACTGTGAAATTCGGACCCCTCGCGCCCCCCCGACGATCGCCGCCCTGCGGGCGAAATTCCAATTGCAATGCGCCCAGGCAGCCGAACGTGCCGGGCGGTGATCTCTTGCGGCCGCGTCGACCTGCGTGCGGCGCCGGCTCGGATGAGGTAGGTTCACGTCGTCAAACCATCGGCTCGCCGGAACGCCGGCGCCCGTCTTGGCCGCGCCGCCTGGGCTTTGAAGGCGATAGAGCGTGCGCTTGGGGCGGGCAAGCGGTTGCCTTTCTCGCCGTATCCATGGTCGGCTGTATCCACTGAAAGGGAACAGAGCCGTCGACATCGTCGTTGTTGGTCCGGTCGATCAGAGCGAGGAGGCCATGGCGTGAGCAGACTGGTAGCCGTATCGAATCGTGTCGCCGATCTTCACGACCCGGGACAGTCCGGAGGCCTCGCCGTCGGCCTCTGCGACGCCCTCAAAGCGCGCGGCGGCATCTGGTTCGGCTGGGACGGCAAGACCGTCGGCCAGGGCACACGCGTTCCGCCACGCATACAGAAAGTCGAGCGCGCCACCACCATTACGCTGCCGCTGACCCACAAGGACTATCGAGAATACTATGCCGGGTTCTCGAACAGCGTCCTCTGGCCGGTGTTGCATAATCGGCTCGATCTGGTGGAGTTCGAGCCCGCCTTTCTCAGGGGCTACAAGCGGGTCAACTCGAAATTCGCCGATGCCCTGTTGCCCCATCTCAAGGCGAAGGACACGATCTGGATACACGACTATCACCTGATCCCCTTGGCCGCCGAGTTGCGCAGGCGGGGGTGTCGCCAAAAGATGGGATTTTTCCTGCACACGCCGTTCCCGCCGCCGGAAATTCTTGCCGCGGCGCCCGAAAACGATAGGCTGATTCACTCGCTTTTCGCCTACGACCTCCTCGGCTTCCAGACGGAGACCGATCTCGACAATTTCCGGCGCTACGCCGAGGAGTTCGGCGCGGGACGGATCGATGACAGCCAGTCCGTCACCGCATTCGGCAAAAACGTGAGCGCGCGTTTCTTCCCGATCGGGATCGACGTCGACTCCTTTGCCGCCATGGCGCACACCCGCGATGCCGACGAAAAGGTTCAGGCGCTTCGTCATCGCACGCTGGCGCGCAAGCATATCATCGGCGTCGACCGCCTGGACTATTCGAAGGGCCTGCCCGACCGGCTCGAGGCATTTCGAAGACTCCTGGAGATGTATCCGGAAAACCAGAAATCCGTCACCTTCATGCAGATCGCCCCGCCCACCCGGGAAGACGTCGAAGCCTATTCCGACATTCGCATCGAGCTGGAGACGCTGTCGGGGGCGATCAACGGTCAGTTTGCCGACTTCGACTGGACGCCGCTGCGCTATATTCACCGCGCAATTCCCCGCAGAACCCTCGCGGCCCTGTTCCGGGGCAGTCAGGTCGGGTTCGTCAGCCCGCTTCGAGACGGAATGAATCTGGTCGCAAAGGAATACGTCGCCGCCCAGGACGACAAGGATCCGGGCGTTCTGGTGCTATCGAAGTTCGCCGGCGCGGCGGAAGACATGAAGGAGGCCCTGATTGTCAATCCCTATAATATCGACGAGATGGCGGAGAACCTGCAACAAGCCTTGAACATGCCGCTCGCCGAGCGCCGACACCGGCAAAGGGCCCTCATGAAAAGGATCCGGGCGCGCGACGCCCACGCTTGGCAGTCGAGTTTTCTCGACGCGCTGGAAGGCTTGCCGGGCAATGATGCCACCTAGCAACTTGCCGATGTAAAGTGCGCTCACAGAGCACCAACGACATCGCCAAGTCTGTTATGCAAAGCTGGCGCTTAGCATCCAAAGGCCTATCTCGGACCAACCGGATTCTTCGCTTGCCGGCTGGCGCTGCTTCGTGTGTACGTTCAGCCCAACACCTGTGACCCGGCGATGCCGTAAGCGCTCGGGTCCGACCGTTCGGTATCCTTATCCGCCGCCTCGCCGCGACACTTGCATGCGGGCCGCGTGGCTGATTTGCATGCGGGCGGTCCCAGCCGTCTGCATCCTGGCGGCGCTGCTCATCTGAAGTTGGGCGTCGACCTCTGCCTCGAGCAAAATATCTTCGAAGGTCCCCGACGTGATGTCCAGGCGCAGGGAGAAATCACCCTTGTCGTATTCCCAGTATCTGACAGCCTCTCCATTTCCTAAGTCCGGATCTTCATTCTCCGGTGGCCCACCTCCTTCTGGCGGCACCCTGCCCGAGCTCCTTTCAAACGTAAAATCCTTGGTTATGAGACCTGAATCATCGGCCAAGCCACCAGCATCACCACCTCGAGCTGGAAGGCCTGCATCGCGAATTACTCTACCTTCACCATGCACCAGAAACACTGCTGGTTTCGACAGATGATAAAACGCGCCTTCATAAGAAATTGCGTATATGCGGGCAAACGTGGCTCCATCGGCCACTAGTTGTGCTCTCAAAAAACGATTGCCTCCTAGGGTACCGGCTATGTTTTCGATATTAAGTGGAAACACTCGACCAAACAGCATGATGTTGGTTGGAGACAACAGATTTTCGTGCATAGCCTGCCCTCCTGTGAGCAACCGGACTTGCTCATCGTTTAGTTAATCATCGCTTTTCTAGTGCGCCTTGCTCGTGGAGTCCGATTTGGCTTGAGCGTCCGATTGCAGATATCTGTGTTTCTAACACAAACCGAGCGTGCAATCTAGCGCACTGCATTTGGCAAAGTATCAACGTCGATTCGGTCATTCTTCACCCCGATAAACCTACAACCGCTTCGGCGGGTCGAAATCCGGAATATCTTCGGTGCGGGTGTGAGGAAGATCGTCTAGGACTTTGAACCAGGGCACCTTGCTTTCGACGCCGAAATGGCCTTCGGGGCGCAAGTCTTGCGGGCGATTGAGGCTTCCAAGTGCGACCGTCACCGGCTCGTCCGTCTCGAACCCCATGACGACCAATTGCGCACCGAAACTTCTACAAAATCTGCGCTGGGCGACATCCGAGGAGCGGTAGAACGAATTCTCGCCACGGACAATATGGAAGGAGTCCGCCGCAAATCGCGCCCAGACCGCGACAACGTTGCGAAAAGCCCGCCGACAGACCTCGCAATGGCAGTAGTAAACCTCGCGCGGCAGCCGGCGCGCCTCGTAGCGCACTGCAGCGCACAAGCACCCGCCGCACATCACTCTCTGCCAGACTGCCATATCGTTGTCTCGGTTGCCCCATGCCGAGCGACACGCCAGCATTTGAACGCGCAGTCGCCCGCCGCGGCGTCCGACCCCGTCTTCATAACGCGGCGTACTGTGTCAGACGCCGCGGCACGCCACCTCCATCCTATGGCGGTAGCTCAAGCCAGGCACTATCGAAAGCGCTGTAACGCCGCGTATGGCGTGGAGTTGCGGATCCGTCGCGGAGGTCTCCATCTCGGGACCCAGCGGCACACTGCCGATTTCGCGCCACACGATGTTCTCGAAAATGGAGTCCTGATACCTGCCGCCGGTGAGTTGCCGGTCGGCAGTCAGCAGGGCGTCGCCCACGCGAGCAAACGTCAGGTCGTTCGGCGACAAGTGCTGCCAGGACGTAGCGAACAGCTCTCCCATATAATCCCGGGCGTCGAGCAAGGCGTCTTTGAAGGCTTGATGACGCCCCTGGTAGGCCTGATCGAACAGCCACTGGATCTCGTTTTCATCCACCGGTTCCTCCGGTACCTTTTCAGCCAGGCTCCACATACGCTCGCTGATCAAGCCCCTTTCCAAGAGCAAGAGTTCGAACACATCGACAAATATGTCGAAGATGCCACCGGTCAAAGGCTGAGCGACATCGTGTACGTTCGTCCAACCGTCCAGAAAATCCGACATTTTCGACAGATTGCTCGCGATTCGGATTTGCTCGGTCTCGGACAGTTCACCGATCCGGTTCAGTTCGTTCAGGGTGTATAGGTTCCCCCGAGAGACTTGCAGCAGATGATCGACCACCGAGTCAAAGTGGAGGACCGAGATCAGCGCGATCAAGTCGCTCGCTGATTCATGAAACCCGAGGAACTCCACCGTGTCGGTGCCTTCGCCAGGAAAGCCAACCTGGGAAAAGATGATGCTGTGGCCGAGCTCATGTGCGAGCACGTCGAAGTTCAGGCTGAACTGGACGTCGTCGCCGTCTTCCGTAACGACGTGACCGGCTTCGATGAACCCATATCCCGATTGGGCATTATCCCAATCCAGCAGGGGAATGAGCTCCATACGCTCGAATTCCTCGCGAAAGTGCCAATCGATCCTGCCGCTGCGGTAGCCTTCCCAGATATCCAGGACTCGCCGGATGGTGCCGTACATATGTGCTACCTTGAACGCGCGGCTATCCGGCTCCAGATAATCGAAATGCCCCAAGGCGTCCGGCGGAACCGCCGGGTGTACCGCCAAGTCATAAGGTGGCATGTAGGGGAATTCGTATGGTTTATCCTTGTGAATAGGATCGACGACGTACATGCGTTCGTCCGCTGGTCCGGAACCCACTGTCCCCGCGAGCGGCGACACCCATACAGTCTCCGGCTCGCCGAAGGGTTCGAGGAAGGGCGGTTGCGGGAACAACCGGAACTTGGTGCCGACCCCCCTGAGGTCCTGATCAAGCTTCACGGACATGGCCGCTTCGCCCCCCGTCCCTCGACACGCCCAACCTACCGTGTCACACCTCCGACCTCGCCATTAAACCACATCCGCTCAGTCTTGTGAGTCTTTCTGCTCCGCGGCGAGCACAAATTGATACTCCCGTAGCACGGCCCGTTGGAAGGCGGCCGGGTCGGCGAACCCGATGTCGGCCGCGTATCGATGGACGTCGTCCGGCAGATCCTGGCCAAGCCGCTGCTCGAAGTACCACACGGTCAGCCTCATCGCTGAAAGGCCATCGGGCTCGACCTCGTTCATTTCAAGCGCATCGAGCGCCTCCTTCTTGTCGCGGGCCCGAGCAGCCAGCTCGGCGTATTCGCCGCTCGCGCGCAGATGGTCGATGATATAGCGGTTGAGCGCAGGCGCCGTCCGCGCCTGCAGCGCCTTCAGGCGCGCGTCCTCTTTCATCAGTCGGTCGAATTCAAGCGGGCCCAGGTGGTTTTGCGCAAGCCAGTCCTCGATATCCTTGCGAGACAGCAAGCCGAACGCCAAACGGAAATTCTTGGCGGCAGATTTCACCTGTTCCGTCGTCACCTCCATCCGCTGCCTGTCACCTTCGACGGCCGCCAGCAACCGCAACAGCCCCCCACGCACCGCAGCGTGATAGTCAGCCCCGCTCAGACGCAGCTCCTCCAGTACATGGTCATGCAGCACGGACTCTCCCTCGTCGCCGAGCCCCGCCGCATAGCGCGCCGTGGCGTCCTGCCAATTCTCGGTGTGTTCGAAAGAGTAATCCACGCGCTTCGGTTCGGTGCCGTCGGCGATCAACCGCTGCATCTCGCCCAGCATCGCCTCGGCATCGAGCCGCTTCTGGTTGACGCGCCCGTCAGCAAGCCAGTCGTGCAATCGCTCGAGTTCGTCGCTGGCTAGCCCTCGTGCGGCCGCGGCTGCATGCGTCCAGTGGTATCGCCAATCCCGGTCCTTGTAGAATAAGTCTTTGCCGCTGCGCACCAAGGCTTCTGCCGTCTCGTCGCCGACGACGCCAGCATCCTTGGCTTTTGCCAGCGTAGCGCGGATGTTGACCATGGCTTCGGTCGCAGCACGATAACCCAGCTCCGGCGGGCCGTGAACGACGGCGACCTCGTCATCGTCCTCGAGCGTACCGTCACGATAGGCTTGGTAGATTGCGCCGACGCCAACCATACCGAAGCGATCAAGCTCCGCGGCGCGCAGAGCGCCCATGCTGGCGCTTCCGAAGACATGGATGCCCTGCGACAAGGCCCACAGGATCTCCTTGTGCCAGACGGAAGGCACGCCTTCAAAATAACCGTCGATGATGCCGATGGCGCGCGGCTGGCGCAATGCCGCACGATAGACGTCTCCATGCGCGGCGGGCGGCAGATAGTTCGCCTGCCATATCGAGCGGGCCTCCGCGGGAGGAAGGGTTGGGCCGGTGAAGACGTAGACCGTCATGGCGAAGACTGTTGGATGGCCTTGGCCCGGGCGCCGGGAAGGTAGCCCGCGTGCTCGTCCGGTCCCTCCAGTCCGGGAATGACCGCCCGCACCACCGGAAGCTGGTAAGCCGTGTTGGTTAGGTCGACGACCACCGCCTGTTCCACGCCCACGGACCGCAGCCGCCGCAACAGCTCGGCAAGGTCCTCTTCGAGCGTTTCCACCTCGAAGGTGGGAACCGATTGGAACCTTCGCGCCGGGGCATGCCAAGCCATCAGACCACGGCCCTCGAGCCGCCTTTTTCGCCGCGTCGACCATCCGTACTCGGCGACCGACAGATCTTCGCGAGATCCAACGATGTAGGTCATGCGCGCCTGCGCCGCTTCGGTGAGTGCCCGCAGCAGCGCGATCCCTCGGTCGAGGTGACAACCCGTGCCGTCCGCGGTGTACGTCGCGGCATCGTGCGCGTCCACGATCAAACAGTAGAACGAGGCGACCCCGACGTCCGACGTCGTCTCCCAGACCTTGACGTCGATGCTGGCCGCGGTAAATCGCGCCAGCGCCTCGCGGCAGGCGGCGTCGTCAACGGTGTCGAGGTCGAGGCCGGTGGCTTCGGTCGACTCCCTGGCCATTCGACGCCAGAGGGTCGTGGCGTCGCGCTCGATGACTTCGCAGATCCCATGGCTGATCGCTTCGAGGCGGTGATTGCCCGAAGCGAGACCGTTGGTGCTCGCGGTGAAACATCCGCTGCCGGTAGGAAAGGGCAGGGTGTAATTTGCGTGTACCACCTCGTAGGGCAGCCAGGTCGGCGATTCCTGGAGCAGGTCCTTCCCCTCGATCCACAGCAGCGGCAAATCGGGATGAAACCGGCTTTCGAGGACGGATGGAAGGGCGGCAACATCGACCAAGCAACGACTGTGGCACAGTTCGGCGTAGCTACCGAGCAGAAGCGGCAAGCTGATATGTTCGGCATGGTAGGTCTCGACGGATTCCATCAGCCCGGACGCCTTGGCCGCCTCGAGGTCGAGGCCCTTTCCCTGCGACACCGCAAGCGAGCGCGCGTTCGGGCGACAGACCATGACGACCGGAATGCCAATCCGGTCGAGACCCGTCACGTTGGCGATTCGGGTGATGCCCAGCTCGCACATAAATGGGCGGACACGCTCCAGGGTCTCCGTTGGCGCGACGATGCGGTGCGTGCCCTTGCGGTACGCCTTGTAAGTGTCGCCGCCGTCCACTCCGTCTATGCGAGGGGCGCCCGGTTCAGGGTCTGTCTCGGCTCCTTCCAATTGGCGCCCTCCCCAACTGCGGTCAGCCTGCGGACATGCCAACGCCCCACTTAGGCGTCGGCGCCGAGCGTCACGGCCGGACGCTCAGTCGAGTTTGTCAAGCAAGGCTTTGGCCTGCTTGAGATCGCGCGAATCGAACCCTTCGCTAAACCAGGCGAAGACTTCGCCGAGCTGCTCGCGCGCCGCTTCCGACTTTCCCTGCGTTCGCCACAGATCAGCGAGGCTGATCGCGGCGCGCAGTTCTAAGGACTTCGCATGCTGCTCGCGAGACAGCCGCAAAGCTCGTTTGAAGTACGCCTCTGCCTCGCCATGGTTGTCGGGCGACAAAGTCAACAGCAATTGGCCCTTACATCGGCTCAATTCCGCTCCCCACCAGTGGCGCACGCCTCGGCGCTTGGCGATGGCGATCGCTCGATTGACCTTGCTCAGTCCCTCCTCGGCGCGACCCGCGATAGCGTAGCCCTCCGCCATCATGTGCAGAAACACGGGGAAATCGTCCTCCTCCCCCGTCTGGACCTGCTTTTCCATGCCCGCGACCATCTCTTGGATACCACTGTCAGGCTCTTCGTCGAGCACGGTATGCGCCCATCCTCGAAACACCATGGCTCTGGCGAGATAGTGGGGGAAGCCTTCCTCCGTCGCGAAGGTGATCATGGCCTCAGCCCGTTCGAGGGCCGTCTTCGGATCCTGGCGATACTGGTCCAGGGCGAGCGCAAAGTCCAAGGCATGGGCGAGGCTCGCCGCATGATCCAACTTGCGAGCCAAGGCGAT
>JAWWCG010000052.1:0-11628 GCA_033720555.1 Kiloniellales bacterium
CTTAGGGGACGGGCGCTTTTGGCCGGACGTCGCGTCGCTCGTCCTCGAATATGCGTCGGCATGTCCATCGTCCTCGCTCCTAACGTCCGGTCAAAATCGGACCGTCAGCGTGGTTCAATCTGGTCGAGTACTGCTCTAGGTCCCGTTCCATATAGATCAGATCCGGGTGGGGCTCCGCCACCTCGGCGGTGCGGTCGCGGAACCCCAGGCTGGCGTAGAGCGCCTGGGCCTCGGTCATGTGGCGGACGGTATCGAGGCGCATGCGGCGATAGCCCAGTTCGACGGCCGCGCGCAGAGCCTGTTCCGCCAGGCGGCGGCCGAGGCCGAGACGGCGGTAAGCCGGGCGCACCCAGAGCCGCTTCATCTCGCAGCGGTCGCCTCGGCGGCCGTCGCGGCCGAACGGGCGCAGGCCGACCACCCCGGCGACCGCCCTGGCGTCGGCAGCACTGTCGGCCTCGCGAGCGGCGCGACTTTCGGCGCGACTTTCGGCGCGACTGTCGGCGCCACTGTCGGCCCGGGCGAACCAGAGATTGCCCGCCGGCGGCGCGTAGCCGCCGGGCAGCCCGGCCAGCTCGGCGTCGAAGCCCTGGAAACAGAGGTCCATGTCGAGCCAGGCGGCGTATTCCAGGAACAGCGCGCGGGCCAGGGGAACCTCGTCCGGCCAGAGCGCCGCCTCGACGATGAGGCGCGCGCGCTCCCCGGCCGCCGCCATCAGTAGGGCTCGCCCTTGCGATTGGTGAAGCGCAGCCCGCCGCCCGTGGGCTCGCCGACCAGGTCGATGTCCGGGTACTCGACCCGGTCGTCGTTGCAGCGGTCGCCCACTTCCAGGTAGACCGCCACGACGCCGCCCCGGTTGATCAGGCAGTGGCCGTCCGGCGCCCCGGCCGGAAAGCCGGCGGCCATGCCGGGGCCCAAGGTCTGCTCGCCGGCGTCGCTCGCCAAGGTCAGCTCGCCCGCCAGCACGTAGACGAACTCGTCCTCGTGGCTGTGCCAATGGCGCTGGGCCGACCAGTCGCCGGGATTGAGATGGACCAGGTTCACGCCGAACTGGGTGAGGCCGGCGGCGTCGCCGAGGGCGCGCTTGATCCGGCGCTCGCAGGCCGCGCGGAACGGCGCGGGATAGCTGGAGCCGGTGCGAGGCGTCACGGCCATGGCGTCGAAGGCCGGCGGTTGCTTGTCGCGCGTCACGTCTCGGTCCCTCCTCCGTTCCCGCGCCCGGCAAGCCCGGGCCCTAGTAGGGCTCGCCCTCGCGGTTGGTGAAGCGGCGACCCTCGGGCCCGTTGCGGCCGACCAGGTCGATATCCGTGTACTGCGCCACGTCGTCCGGCGAACGGCGGCCGACCTCCAGGTAGAGCGCCGGCGCGTCGCCGCGGTTCACGAGATGGTGGCCGTCCTCGATCCCGGCCGGAAAGCCGGCGGCCATGCCGGAGGTCAGACGCTGCTCCGCGGCGCCCGTCACCAAGACCAGCTCGCCCTCCAGCACATAGACGAACTCGTCCTCGTGGCTGTGCCAGTGCCGCGGCGAGGACCAGTCGCCCGGCCCCAGCTCGACCAGATTGACGCCGAAATGGGTGAGCCCGAGCGCGTCGCCCAGGGCGCGTTTGGCGCGCCCGGCCAGCTGCGCCCGATAGGGGTGCCGGTAGACCGAGCCCTTGCGCACCGGAACGGACGACGGATTCAACGCCGGCAACCGCGGGCCATCGCTCATGGGACTGCTCTGTCACTCCTGGATCAGCCCCCGTGATACCGCAAAGCGCGGCGGTTGCAACCGACTTCCTCGGCCCCATCGCGCCGTCTCCTCAAAGGGTGATGCGCCCGGACATGAACGGCGCGCACCGGCCGGCCATCATCACCCGCTCGCCGCGGTCCTCGACCTCCAGCTCGCCGCCCCGCCGGGAGACCTGGCGCGCGCGCAGGCGCGGCTTGTCGAGCCGGCGCGCCCAGAACGGCGCGAGGCGGCAATGGGCGGCGCCGGTCACCGGATCCTCCGGGATGCCGGCGTGGGGCGCGAAGTAGCGCGAGACGAAATCGCAGTCCTCGCCGGGCGCGGTGACGATCAGGCCGTCGCCCGGCAAGGCCGCCGTCCGCGCCATGTCGGGCGCGGCGGCGCGCACCGCCGACTCGTTGTCGAGCACCGCCAGGATTATGTCGGCCTGGTGCGTCTCCAGCGGCGCGCGGCCGAGCGCGGCGGCGACCGCCTGGGCGACCTGCGGGGCGGCCGGCGCGGGGGGATAGCTCGGGAAGTCCAAGAGATAGCGATCCCCGTCGCGGGTCGCGTCCAGCGGGCCGCTGCGGCTGTGGAACCGTACGCTCTGCCGGCCGGGCTCGAGGTGGCGGTCGACGACATGGGCGCTCGCCAGGGTGGCGTGGCCGCAGAGCTCCGCCTCGAGCGTCGGCGTGAACCAGCGCAGGTCGTAGTCGCCGTCGTCGCGCGCCACCAGATAGGCGGTCTCGGAGAGATTGTTCTCCGCCGCGATCGCCTGCAGCACGTCGTCCGGCAGCCAGGCGTCGAGCGGACAGACCGCGGCCGGGTTGCCGGCGAACACGCGCGAGGCGAAGGCGTCGATCTGATAGATCGGAATTTCCTTCGGCATGGCAAAAGTCCTCCCAGGCTCGTTTCGCAAAGGGCTACGGCTTGGCGCCGGCGCCGCGGCCGCTTTGGGCGAGCGCGACCCCGGCCACGATGACGCCGCCGGCCAGCGCCAGCGGCCAGGTCACCGGCTCGGCGAGCACCGCGGCGGCCAGGACCAGCGAGGCGCCGGGCTGGAGGAACTGGATCAGCGCGATGCGCGTCATGTCGCCGCGCGCGAGCGCCCAGTACCACGCCAGATAGCCGACGATCGAGGTCAGGACGCCGAGATAGACGAGCGCGGCCCAGCCGACGGCGTCCAGCGCGGCCAGGGCCCCGGTCGAGATCAGCGCCGGGCTCAGCGGCAGGAGGATCAGGGCGCCCAGCACCAGGCCCCAGAAGGTGACGGCGGGCGCGCCCACCTCGCGCGCCGCGCGGCCGCCGGCGACGTAGCCCGCCGAGGCGGCGAAGCACGACAGGAGGACCAGCAGGTCCCCGTCCAGGCTCGCGTCCGGGCTGCTCAGGCCGAAGCGGCGGTCGACGAGCAGCAGCGTGCCCACGAGCGCCACCGCCGCGCCGAGCCACCAGCGGCCGCGCGGCAGCCGCCGCTCGACCGCCGCCGCGATCAGACCGGTGGTGATCGGCAGGAGGGCGAGCGCGAGGCCGCCGTGCGCCCCGCTGGTGCGCTCGAGCGCGAGGCTGAACAGCAGCGGAAAGATCACGAAGCCGCTGAGCGACGAGACGGCGAGCAAGCGACGCCCGGACGCCGAGCGGGGCAGCGCCAGGCGGCCGACAACCAGGATGACGGCGGCCGGCCCGGCGCCGATCAGGGTCCTGAGGGCGCCGACGGCCAAGGGATCGAGGCCGGCCACGGCGAGCTTGGTGGCGATCGGCGAGCCGCCCCACAGGACGACCGTGAGCAGCGCCGCCGAGACCACCGCCGGGGCCGACGCGCCGGGCTCGCTCGCGGCCGGCCTGTCGGCCGCGCGGCGGGGGACCGCGCCGGTCAGCTCGGAACCGTGCCGCGACCGCGCCATAGGCCCTCTCGGTCCCTCGGCCGATCAGGCGCGCCAGAACGGCTTGGCGATCTCGCGGGCCACTTGTTCCCGGCTCAAGCCGATGTCCGCCAGGCGATGGTCCTCGAAACGGGCCATGGCCTGTCGCTCGGCGTAGCGCCGCTGCCAGACCAGAAGCAGCCGCCAGAGGGTCGAGACCCAAAGGGTGATCCCGCGCTGGTAATCCGTCCGGCTCGGCTCAGGGAAGGCCCGCGACCGATCCGGGAGGGACTTCAGGGAAATTGTATGCATTGGATCCTCCCAAGATCGCTGATTTGCACCGCGTCATCCATGCGATATGGAGACAATACGAATATGCCTTGCTTATTGTCTCGGTCAATTGATACATTGTCACCATGACAAAATGGTCGCCTCGGCTCGAACAGCTCGCCGGCCCGCGCTACGTCGCGATCGCCGACGCGCTCGCCGAGGACATCTCCACTGGCCGCCTGACGCCGGGCACCCGGCTGCCGACCCATCGCGATCTCGCCTGGGACCTCAAGGTCACGGTCGGCACGGTCAGCCGCGCCTATGCCGAGGCCGAACGCCGCGGCCTGATCTACGGCGAGGTCGGCCGCGGCACCTACGTGCGCGAGCGCACGCCGGTCACCATCCCGAGCGAACGCGCGGCCGGGCGAGACTTCGTCGACTTCGCCTACAACTTTCCGCCGCTGTCGGAATCGGTGCCGATCCTGTCCGAGACCCTGGCCGAGGTGGCGCGGGACGAGGACCTCGCCGAGCTCATGGGCTACCGCCTCGACCCCGGCCGCCGGCGCCACCGGGCGGCCTTCGCGTCCTGGATCGGCGCATGCGGCGTGCCGGCCGAGGCGGACGACGTGGTGCTCACCTTCGGCGCCCAGAACGCCATGCTGCTCGCCGTCCTCGCCCTGGCCGGGCCGGGCGCGACCATCCTGACCGAGGACCTCACCTACTACGGCATCAAGACCATCGCCGCCCACCTGCAGGTGCGGGTCCACGGCGTCGCGATGGACGAGCACGGGCTGATCCCCGAGGCCCTCGACGCCGCCTGCCGCAGCAGCGGCGCCAGCCTGCTCTATTGCATTCCGACCCTGCAGAACCCGACGGCCAGCGTCATGCCCGAAGAGCGCCGCCGCGAGATCGTCGCGATCGCGGCGCGCCACGACATCACCATCGTCGAGGACGACGTCTACGGCTTCCTGCCGGAGCGCGCGCCGCTGCCCCTGGCGGCGCTGGCGCCGGAGCGCACGGTCTACATCGCCGGCCTCTCCAAGTTCGTCGGCCCCGGCCTGCGGCTCGGCTTTCTCAGGGCCGCGCCGGAGGCGGTGCGGGCGATCGCCACGGCGCTGCGGGCCGGCACGCTGATCGCACCCGGCGTCCTGGCCGAGGTGGCGACCCGCCTGATCGAACGCGGCGAGGCCCGGCGCCTGGCGCAGTGGCAGCGCGGCGAGGCGCGCCGCCGCCAGGCCGTGGCGGCGCGTCTGCTCGCCGGCCATAACGTCATGACCCACCCGGACGCCTTCCACCTGTGGCTCGAGCTGCCCGAGCCCTGGCGGCGCGAAGCCTTCAGCGCCGAGGCCCGCCAGCGCGGCGTCGGCGTCGGATCGGCGGAGGTCTTCGCGGTCGGCCGGGGGCCGGTGCCTCACGCGGTGCGCCTGTGCCTGCAGGCTCCGGCCACCATCGAAGACCTCGAGCGGGGGCTGAACGTGCTCGCCGCGATGCTCGCCGAGCGGCCGGACAGCGGCCTCGCCCTGATCTGAGCGCGCCGCGCGCCGCCCTCTCAGGCGCCGCCCGGGAAGTGGCGAACCGTATGGCCGTGCCCGACCGGGCCGTGACCTCGGCCGAGCCCCGGCGCCTGGCGCAGGGCTTCCTGCAGGTAGGCGCGCGCCCGCACCACCGCCGCGCGCAGAGCGAGGCCCTGGGCCAGCCCCGTGGCGATGGCCGACGCCAGGGTGCAGCCGGTGCCGTGGGTGTGCCGGGTGTCGAGGCGCGGGCTCTCGAAGACCTCGATGCCGGCCGGCTCGGCCAGGACGTCCCGCACCACGGGCCCGCTCAGATGACCGCCCTTCACCAGCACCGCGGCCGCCCCGAGGTCGAGCAGCGCCTCGGCCGCCGCGCGCATGCCGTCGACGTCGGCGACCGGCCGGCCGGTAAGCGCCTCGGCCTCCGGCGCGTTGGGGGTGAGCACGGCGGCGCGCGGCACCAGCGCGCTCTTGAGGGCCTCGACGGCGCGACCTTCGAGCAGCCGGTGGCCGCTCTGGGCCACCATGACCGGGTCGGCGACCAGGGGAATCCCGCGGGCCTCGTCGCCCAGCACCTCGGCGACCGCCTCGATGACCGGCGAGTCGTGCAGCATCCCGGTCTTGATCGCGTCGGCGCCGATGTCCTCGAGAACCACGCGCATCTGCTGCTGAATGAAGGCCGGCTCGACCCCCACAACGCCGAACACGCCCAGGGTGTTCTGGGCGGTCAGCGCCGTCAGCGCGGTCGCGGCGTAGCCGCCGAGCGCCGTCACGGTCTTGATGTCGGCTTGGATGCCGGCGCCGCCGCCGGAATCCGACCCGGCGACGATCAACACGCGCCCTGACACGCTCATCCCTCCCCCCAAGTTCGATACCATCCGCCGCGTTGGCCGCCTAGCCGGCGGCGGCCTCGCCGTTCGCCTCCATGCTGGCGACGATCGTCTCGACCACGCGGACGACCCGCTCCGGATCCTCGCCCTCCGCCATGACCCGGACCACCGGTTCGGTGCCCGACGGGCGGATCACCAGGCGGCCGCGCGCCCCCAGCTCCGCCTCGCCGGCGGCGATCGCCGAGCGGACCTCGCCGTGGTCGAGCACCGTCGCCGCGCAACGCACGTTGCGAAGGAGCTGCGGAAAGGGCGTGAAGACCTGCAGCACCTCGCTGGCCGGGCGCTTCCCGCCGACGAGCACCGCCAGCACCTGGAGCGCGGCAATCAGGCCGTCGCCGGTGGTCGCGTAGTCCGTCAGGATGATGTGACCGGACTGCTCGCCGCCCAGGTTGAAGCCGTGACGGCGCATGTGCTCGAGCACGTAACGGTCGCCGACCGGCGTCCGCTCGAGGCCGAGCCCCAAGGACTTCAGGTGGGTCTCGAGGCCGAGGTTCGACATGACCGTGGCGACCACGCCCGCTTTGGCCAGGCACCCGGCGTCCCGCCAGGCCTGGGCGATCAGCGCCATCACCTGGTCGCCGTCGATCAGCGCGCCGCGCTCGTCCGCCAGGATCACCCGGTCGGCGTCCCCGTCGAGGGCGATGCCGAGGTCCGCGCCCTCCTCGACGACGCGGGCCTGCAGCGCCGCGGGCGACGTGGCGCCGCAGTCGCGGTTGATGTTGAAGCCGTTCGGACTGACGCCGATCGCGATCACATCGGCGCCCAGCTCGTAGAGCACCGCGGGCGCCACCTTGTAGGCCGCGCCGTTGCTGCAATCGACGACGATCTTCAGGCCGTCCAGGCGCAGCGTGCGCGGAAACGCGCTCTTCACGAACTCGATGCACCGCCCCAAGGCGTCTTCCAGCCGCCGCGCCCGGCCGAGCTCGCCGGCCGGCGCCAGATCCTGGGCGCCGTCGCCGTCGACTCGCGCCTCGATGGCCCGCTCGACCTCGTCCGACAGCTTGAAGCCGTCGGGCCCGAACAGTTTGATGCCGTTGTCCTCGAAGGGATTGTGCGAGGCCGAGATCATCACGCCGAGGTCGGCCCTGAGCGAGCGGGTCAACATGCCGACCGCCGGCGTCGGCACCGGCCCGAGCAGGGTCACGTCCATGCCGACGGAGGTGAAGCCGGCGGTCAGGGCCGGCTCCAGCATATAGCCGGAGAGCCGCGTGTCCTTGCCGATCACCACCTGATGGCGGTGCGCCCCGCGGGTGAACTGGGCGCCGGCCGCCTGGGCGACCCGCAGCGCGATATCGGCGGTGATCGGCGCGACGTTGGCCTCGCCTCTCATGCCGTCGGTGCCGAACAGTTTGCGTGTCATGGCCTCGATCGTGTCCCAGCGGCGACTGCATAGCAACGCATGGTAACCAAATCCTTGCCGATCGCCTCAAGCCCCGATCGCCTCAGGCCCCGATCGCCTCAAGTCCTGATCGCCTCAAGTCCCGGGGCCCGGCGCGGCGCCTTCGATGGCGCGCCAGACCGCGACCGCCTGGCGGGTCTCGCCGACATCGTGCACCCGCAGGATCTGCACGCCGCGCGCCAGGCCGGCCAGGGCGGCCGCCAGCGAGCCGGCCAGGCGCTCCTTCGGCGCTTCGCCGCGCGACAGCTTGGCGATGAAGGACTTGCGGCTGACCCCCAGCACCAAGGGGCAGCCGAGATCGTGATAGAGCGCCATCTGATCGAGGATCTCGAGGTTGTGCGCGAGGGTCTTGCCGAAGCCGATGCCGGGGTCGAGCGCTAGGCGGCTACGGTCGATGCCGGCCGCCGCGCAGGCCGCGATCCGCCCGGCGAGGAAGTCGTGGATGTCGAGCGCCGCGTCCTCGTAGTGCGGGTCGCGCTGCATGGTCCGGGGCTCGCCCTGCATGTGCATGAGCACAATGGACGCGTCCGACCGGGCGACGACCTCGAGGCTCTCGGGCTCGCCGGCGAGCGCCGTCACGTCGTTGACGATCCGGGCGCCGGCGGCCAGGGCCTCGGCCATGACCCGCGCCCGGCGGGTGTCGATCGAGACCGCCAGGCCCTGATCGGCCAGCGCCTTCACGACCGGGATCGTGCGGCGCAGCTCCTCGGCCTCCGGCACCGCCTCGGCGCCGGGCCGGGTCGATTCGCCGCCGACGTCCAGGATCGCCGCGCCCGCCTCGGCCAGCGCCAGGCCGTCGGCCGCCGCGCGCCCGGGATCGAAGCGATCGCCGCCGTCGGAAAAGCTGTCCGGCGTCACGTTGATCACCGCCATGATGCGCGGCTGGTCGAGGCCGAGGCCCGCGAACGGCGGCCGCGGCGCGCTGAGCGCCTCCAGCCGCCGGCGGCCGGCCGCCGCCCGGCCCGGATCCCGGGCGGAGAGCGCGGCGACCAGATCGGCCGGCGCCACCTCTTCGCGCGCCGCCACGTGGCCGTCCTGGCGCCAGGTGACCGCGAGCCGGGCGAAGCGCCGCGGCCCGCCGGCGAGCGGACGGGCGCCGGGCGGAAGATCGCCGGACGCCCCCAGATCGAGCGGCCGCAGATAGAACGACAGGGTCATGACGACAAGCTTATAGGCGCGCTTGCAAGACAGAAAGCCCCGCCATCCGGCGGGTCCGCCTAGGAATCTTGCGGCATGGAATCCGCCGCCCTGGAGTCTCGCGCCCGGGAGTCCCGCGCCCGGGCGACCTCAGGTTTCCGGCTGCGGCTCGGGCTCCAGCCCGCCGGGACTGTCCTTGCCCTTGCCCTTCGAGGCCTTGCCGCTCGACGGCACCGAGGACCGCCGGCCGCTGTCGCTGGTCGGGCCCGCGGTTTCCGGCCGGTCGATCTCCTGGCCCTTGAGCAGGGCTTCGATCTCGTCGCCGCTCAGGGTCTCGTACTCGAGCAGCGCCTTGGCCACCTTGTGGAGACCGTCCATGTGCTCGGTCAGCACCTTGCGCGCCAGCGTCTCCGCCTCCTCGATGAAGCGGCGGATCTCCTCGTCGATGATCTTCGCGGTCGCGCCGGAGACGTTCTGGGTCCGCGCCACGGAATGGCCGAGGAAGATCTCCTCCTGATTGTCGTTGTAGCGCAGCGGGCCCAGCTTCTCGCTCATGCCGTACTCGGTGACCATGGCGCGGGCCAGGTTGGTGGCCTGCTGGATGTCGTTGCCGGCGCCGGTGGTGATGTTCTCGGGGCCGTAGATCAGCTCCTCGGCCACCCGGCCGCCGAACATCATCGCCAGCTTCGCCTCGAGCTCGCTCTTCTTGAAGCCGTAGCGGTCCCGCTCGGGCAGGTTCATGGTGACGCCGAGGGCGCGCCCGCGCGGGATGATGGTCACCTTGTGCAGCGGGTCGTTGCCGGGGACGAACAGCCCGACCAGGGCGTGGCCGGCCTCGTGATAGGCGGTGAGCTCCTTCTCCTCCTCGGTCATCACCATGGAGCGGCGCTCGGAGCCCATCAGGACCTTGTCCTTGGCGTTCTCGAAGTCGACCATGGTGACGACGCGCTTGCCGGCCCGCGCCGCCAACAGCGCCGCCTCGTTCACCAGATTGGCGAGGTCCGCGCCGGAGAAGCCGGGGGTGCCGCGGGCGATGACCCGGGCGTCCACGTCCGGCGCCAGGGGCACCTTGCGCATGTGCACCTTGAGGATCTTCTCGCGGCCCAGGATGTCCGGGTTGGGCACCACCACCTGACGGTCGAAGCGGCCCGGGCGCAGCAGCGCCGGGTCGAGCACGTCGGGGCGGTTGGTGGCGGCCAGCAGGATGACGCCCTCGTTGGCCTCGAAGCCGTCCATCTCGACCAGGAGCTGATTGAGGGTCTGCTCGCGCTCGTCGTTGCCGCCGCCGAGCCCGGCGCCGCGGTGCCGGCCGACGGCGTCGATCTCGTCGATGAAGATGATGCACGGCGCGTTCTTCTTGCCCTGCTCGAACATGTCGCGCACGCGGCTGGCGCCGACGCCGACGAACATCTCGACGAAGTCGGAGCCCGAGATGGTGAAGAACGGCACGTTGGCCTCGCCGGCGATGGCGCGCGCCAGCAGGGTCTTGCCGGTGCCCGGCGGGCCGACCAGCAGGCAGCCCTTGGGGATCTTGCCGCCCAGGCGCTGGAACTTCTGCGGGTCGCGCAGATACTCGACGATCTCCTCGAGCTCGAGCTTGGCCTCGTCGATGCCAGCCACGTCCTCGAAAGTCACGCGCCCGACCTTCTCGGTCAGCAGCCGCGCCCGGCTCTTGCCGAAGCCCATGGCCTTGCCGCCGCCGGATTGCATCTGGCGCATGAAGAAGATCCACACGCCGATCAACAGCAGCATGGGGAACCAGGAGATCAGGATCGACAGGAGCGGATTGACCTCCTCGGCGGGCGAGACGTTGACCTCGACCCCCGCCGACAGCAGCATCGAGGCGACGTCGGTCTGCTCCGGCACGGTGGTCTGGAAGGAGCGGCCGTTGGCGTATTCGCCGGTGATCTGCTGGCCCTGGATCGTCACCTCGCTGACCTCGCCCTTCTCCGCCTTGGAGACGAACTCGGAATACTTCAGCTCCTCCTGCGCGCCGCGCATGGCGGAGCCCTGGAACAGGTTGAACAAGGCGAAGAGCAGCAGGATCACGATGATCCACAGGGCTGCATTCCGGCTGAAATTCACACTCGGTCTTCCTTTTGACTGGCCGGCCCGGCGAGCCGGCCCAGCAAGTGGCGCCGCCGATCGGCCGATTGGAACAATTCTAACCTATCTAGAGATAATGCGTCTCGCCTCTTACGCAACTGTAAACCGCGCCGTCGTCAAGCTATTTTGCGGCGAAAACCGGCAGCATTGCAAAAGATTTGACCCCTTGGCCGAGCGGCGATAGCCGATCAGGGGCGCCTCGAGCACGCCGCGGGCGTCGAACAGGGCCGGAATCGAGGGTCCCGCCGCCGCCGGCAGCGGCCCGCGAAGCCCGGGCGCGACCCCCTTGGCCAGGGCCCGCCAGCCGGCCGATCCCAACGGCCCGACCGTCAGGTTCCGCGCCCGGCGTCCGGTCCTCGGCCGGCGCAGGCGGATCTCGAAGCGATCGTCCCAGAAGAGGCCTTGGCCGGGCGCCACCTCGAGCGACGGCGCCGCGGCCGCCTCGCGCACCAGCAGCAGCCGGCCCTTCAGCGGCACGATGCGGCAGCCGCCGAGGGTGGCGCCGCGCCGCAAGCCGGCGAGGATTCGCGCCTCCAGACGCATCAGGGAGGACAAACGCGGCGTGTAGCCGCCGCCGCCCACCATCATCAGGCACCGGGCGAGCGCCCGCAGGCGCACCTCGCGCGGGGCGCCGGCCAGCGGCTGCGGATCGAGCCAGAGGAAGCCCGCCGGGTCGGGCCGCGCCGCGCCGGCCAAGAGATCGGCCACCGCCGCCTCGAGGGCGGCGCGGGCGCGCCCCAGGTGCGCCGCA
>JAWWCG010000053.1:0-11604 GCA_033720555.1 Kiloniellales bacterium
CGAGACGGTCAGTCCCTCGGCGCCGGCCTTCTTCAGGTGATGCTTCGCCTTGTCCGGATCGTACTCGCGCTGCTCCAGCTCGGCGTAGTACGGCAGGGTCGGGCCGATCGGATGGTCGTTGCCCATGGTGCCGTGGCCGAGCAGGATCTTTTGGACGATCTCCGCGCGATTGATCCCGTACTTGAGGGCGAGGCGGACGTCCACGTTGTCGAAGGGCGCCGTGTCGCAGAACATCGGAATGGTGCAGTGGGCGCCGCTCGGCACCTCGTCCACCTCGACGTTCGGGTCGCGCCCGAGCAAGCCGACCGTCTTGAGGTCGACGTCGCTGATGGCGTCGAACTCGTCGGTGATCAGGCCGGTCTGGCGGGCGTTGGCCTCGTTCACCACGGTGGTGACGACTGCGTCGAAGTGCGGCTGATCGGGCTTATGGTAGTTCGGGTGACGCGACAGGTCCGAGCGCACGCCCGGATCGTGCATGTCGATCTTGAACGGCCCGGTGCCGTTGCCGCCCTGCCAGTCGACGTTGCCCTCGCCGTCGGACGGCATCATGACGAGATGGTAGTCCGACAGCAGATAGGGCAGGTCGGCGTTGCCGGACTTCATGGTGATCACGACGGTGTTCGGACCGTCGGCCTTGATCTCCTCGACATCCTCCAAGAGCGCCTTGGCCGCCGATTTCGAGTCCTCGCCGCGGTGGTAGTTGAGCGAGGCGACGGCGTCGTCGGCGGTGAAGGATTTGCCGTCGTGAAACTCCATGCCCTCGTAGAGCTTGAAGGTCCAGGTGACCGCGTCGTCCGAGGCCTCCCAGGACTCCGCCGCGTCGGGGCCGATCTCGTTGGTGTTGGTGATCTCGGTCAGATAGCTGCGGAACGCATGGTTCAACTGGATCATGTAGACGCTTTCCGTCGTCCCCGGATCCAGTTGATCGGTCGTATTGCCGTCGTGCATGCCGACCCGGTAGGTCCCGCCTTGCTTCGGCGTCGCCGCTTCCACCTGGTTGCTCCAGAGCGCGCTCGCGGCGGATACCGTCATGCCAGCGGCGAGCGCACCTTCCATGAAGCGGCGCCGGCCGATGGCCCGTCGCGTGGCCCCTTCGGTCAGCGCTCTCAGCAGCGCGTTGCGCGAATCATCCGTCATTCGGAACTCCTCCCGTTTTTGTCCTTAAGTTCGTCGCAGATGGTTCACCCTAAAGCCGACGTGCTGATGCGACAACCGTTGACCCCGGCTTGACCGGTTGCCGGCCGCTCGCAACGCTCCGCAACCGACCGACTTCATTGACGGAATTGCGATCCGCTCCGGTCTTCCGCGGCGCACGCCCGGCGGTGGCGGATGATCTTATTTGCCATCGTCTGCGTGCGCGCCGGCTTTCGTCGGCGGTGCTGGACAGTCGCCGCCTTGGCCTTGTCAAGGCGAGGGAACGCCTCTCATACTTGCCGAATCGGCCCCGAATTCGGACATATGGGACCGATGCGATCCATCGGGACAGCGCGAAGCATGACACCGCCGGCTCACGAACACGCCCAGCCGCCGTTCGCAGAGGGCGACATCCTGCCGGATATCGTCCTGCCGAGCAGCCGGGCCCAATTGGTGCGGTTGTCGGCCCACGTGGCCAAGGCGCATCAAGTGCTGCTGTTTTGCCCCGACCCGCGACTGCCGGCCTGCCGGGACAAGCTCAGGACCTTCGCCGGACGATTCGCGGAGTTGGCGCCGCTCGCCTCCGTCTTCGCGATCGCCAACACGACGCCGGAGGAGAATGCGGCCTTTCTCGAACGCGACCCTCTTCCGTTTCCGGTGCTGTCCGATCTCGAGCGGCAAGTGGCGCGGGGCCTCGGAATCGCCCACAACGTCGACGGCCCCTCTTTGCCCGACGGCGCCGACGCCTTCTCGATCGTCGTGAACGGCGTCAACCGCCGCGTGGTGACGGCGATGCGCGGGTCGCGGGAGCCCGATCCGGCGCTGAGCGTTCTGGCGTTCTTGAGATCCCTGCCGCGGCGCGAGGCGCGCCGCCTGGGCCGTTTCGCCCCCTTGCTTTACGTGCCCCAGGTGTTCGAGCGCGATTTCTGCCAGGCCCTCATCGCCGCCTTCGAACGGGGCGAGTCGAAGGAGTCCGGATACATCAGGTCGACCGGCGCCTATGGCGAGAGCGAGCGCGTCATCGATCGCGCGCAGAAGTCCCGGCGCGACCTCAAGGTGGCCGATCCGACGCTTCTGGCAGGAATCGGCAGACGCGTCGACCGCAGGCTCGCGCCCGAGATCAAGAAGGCCCTCACCCGGCAGGTGACCGGCGTCGAGGAGTTCAAGGTGGTGCGCTACGACGCCGAGACGGGCGGCCACTTCTCGGCCCACCGCGACAACACGGCGCAGCGCAACGCGCACCGGCGCTTCGCCCTCACGCTCAATTTGAACGCCGAAGACTACGAGGGCGGCGCGCTTCGCTTTCCCGAGTACGGCCCCGACCTCTATGCGCCGGACACCGGCGACGCCGTGGTGTTCTCCTGCTCCCTGCTGCACGAGGCGACGCCCGTGGTGAAGGGCCGGCGCTACGCCCTTTTGGCGTTCTTCTTCGACGAGGAGAGCAGCCGGCTGAACGACCGGGTGCACGGCGGACCGGCGTCGCCCTGAGCGGTCGCGCCCGGCCACGGCGGGCCCGGTGGGCCCCGATCGGCTCGGCGCCCTTTACACTTTTCCTGAAGCTGCCGTTCGAATTATCGGAATCGTCGCGCCCGGCGGCAAAGCGCGCCAAACCCTCTGATAGAGTGCCCGACGTTCCTTCCCCGCGTCCCGCCTGCCGGAACGCAGCGAACCAGAAGAGCGGCATCGGAGCCTTCCCGTCTCCCGTTCGGTGCCGCCAACGACAAGGAGGCTCGCGACATGTCATCTGTGAAGAACTTCGGCCGCATCGGCGCCGCGTGCAAAGTCTCGCGGCGGCGTTTCCTCGAGGGCAGCGCGGCGCTTGGGATCTCGCTCGCGGCGGCCGGCCGGATCTCGGCCCCCGCGCGCGCCGCCAGCCCGAACAAGGGCGGGCACGCGAAGTTCGGGTTCGACAGCGGCTCCACCAGCGATTCCCTGGACCCGGTCACTTTCGATAGCGTGTTCAATCAGACGCTCGGCTACGGCACGCTCCGCAACTCCCTGACCGAGATCACCAACGACAACAAGCTCGGTCCCGAGCTGGCCGAAAGCTGGGAAGCCTCGGACGATGCGGCGGAATGGACCTTCAAGATCAGACGGGATGTCGAATTCCACAACGGCAAGGCCCTGACGGTCGACGACGTCGTCGCCTCCATCAATTACAACCGCGGCGACGACACGAAATCGCCCGCCAAGTCGCTTCTCGAGAATGTCGAAGAGGTTAGGGCGGACGGCCCCGATCGCGTGATCTTCAAGCTCGCCTCGGGCAATGCGGACTTTCCCTACTTCCTGAGCGACTACGTGCTTTGCATCCTGCCGTCGCAAGACGGCAAGGTGGACGCCGTCTCGGGCGTCGGCACGGGCCCCTACGTCCTGGCCGAGTTCGAGCCGGGCGTGCGCGCCATCGCCGAACGAAACTCGAATTATTTCAAGCACGACCGCGCGCACTTCGACTCGGTCGAATTTCTCTCGCTCAAGGACGTGACCGCCCGGACCAACGCCTTGCAGACCGGCGAAGTCCACATGATGAACCGCTGCGACCTCAAGACCGTGCATCTGTTGGAGCGCTCGCCCGAGATCGACGTTCACCAGGTCACCGGCCTGCAGCACTACACCATGCCCATGAACACGACCGAGGCGCCCTTCGACGACAACAATGTCCGGCTCGCCCTGAAGTATGCCATCGACCGCGAACGGCTGTTGCAGACGGTGCTTCGGGGCTATGGCAAGGTCGGCAACGATCAGCCGATCGCGCCGGCCAACGAATACTATGCCGAGGACCTGGAGCAGCGCGCCTATGACCCGGACAAGGCTAGGTTTCACCTCAAGCAAGCCGGGCTGGACTCGCTGAGCGTCCGCTTGAGCGCGGCCGACGCCGCGTTTCCCGGCGCCGTCGACGCCGCGGTCCTCTATCGGGAAAACGCGGCGAAGGCGGGCATCGACATCAAGGTGGTCCGCGAGCCGAACGACGGCTATTGGTCGAACGTTTGGATGAAGAAGCCGTGGTGCATGAGCTATTGGGCGGGCCGACCGACGGCGAGCCAGATGTTCCAAACGGCGTTCGCCGCCGATGCGCCGTGGAACGAGGCCTTTTGGCGGAACGAGACGTTCAACAAGCTTCTGGTGGAGGCGCGGACCACCCTGGACCCGAAGAAAAGGGCCGAAATGTACCGGGAGATGCAGATCCTCGTGCGGGACGACGGTGGCGTCGTGATTCCCTTGTTCGCCAGCTATGTCGGGGCCTCGAACACGTCGCTGGCCCACGACTCCCTTGGCGGGAACTACGACATGGACGGCCTCAAGATCGCCGAGCGGTGGTGGTTCGCGTAGCCGGAGACGCCGATCGGAACGACCGGCCCGGCGAAAGCCCGCGCTCAGCCCCGGCCCATGGCCGCGTAATCGATGGGCCCGTCCTTGTCGAGGCGCCGCGCGACCGGCGTCAGCGTATACTTGAGCCCGGTCGCGAAGTTTAAAACCACCGCGGGCTCGTCGGACCCGCTCCGCCGGTCGGCGAGCGCCTGGCGGTAGGCGGCGTAGGTCGCCGCCCCCTCGGGGCACAGCAAGAGGCCTTCCTCGCGCGCCACCTGGTCGCGGGCGGCGAGGATGTCGTCGTCGGGCACGGCGATGGCGAAGCCGCCGCTCTCCCGCACGGCGCGGAGGATCAGGAAGTCGCCGACCGCCGCCGGCACCCGGATGCCGGCCGCCACGGTGTGGGCGTCGCGCCACAGCTCGGCGTGCTCGACCCCGGCCTCGTAGGCCTTGACGATGGGCGCGCAGCCGCTCGCCTGCACCGCCACCATCTTGGGCCGCTTGGCGCCGATCCAGCCGATCGCCTCCAGCTCGGCGAAGGCCTTCCACATGCCGATCAGCCCGGTGCCGCCGCCGGTCGGATAGAAGATCGCGTCGGGCAGCTCCCAGCCGAGCTGCTCGGCCAGCTCCAGGCCCATGGTCTTCTTGCCCTCGATCCGGTAGGGCTCCTTCAGGGTCGAGCAGTCGAACCAGCCGGCCGCCTCCTTGCCGGCCCCGACCAGCTTGCCGCAGTCGTTGATCAGGCCGTTCACCCGGTAGACCGTGGCACCCTGCAGCGCGATCTCCGAGACGTTGACCTCCGGCGTGTCGTCCGGGCAGAACACGGTGGTGCGCAGGCCCGCGCGGCTCGCGTAGGCGGCCATGGCGGCGCCGGCGTTGCCGTTGGTTGGCATGGCGAGATGGGCGAGGCCCAGCTCCTTGGCCATGGCGACGGCGAGCGCCAGGCCGCGCGCCTTGAAGGAGCCGGTCGGCAGGCGGCCCTCGTCCTTCACCAGCAGCTCGCCGCCGTCGGGCTCGAGCCGGCCGAGGCGCACCAGCGGCGTCATGACCTCGCCCAGGTCGATCACGTTCTCCGACCGGCGCACCGGCAGGAACTCCCGGTAGCGCCAGAAGCCGCCGGTGCGGCGGGCCAGGGTCTCTTTGTCGAGGCCGCGGCCGAGGGCCGGCAGGTCGTAGCGGACCAAGAGCGGCTTGCCGGCCTCGGACAGGCCGTGCACCCGGTCGGCCTGGTAGCGCGCGCCGGTCATCGAGCATTCCAGATGGGTGACGAAGGTCGCCGGCTCGCCGTTCGATGTCGTCATACTGCGGGTCTCCTGGAGATGTCTTGGATACTGACCTAGCCGTCCTGCGTCGCGGAGCGGGCCTGTGCCGGGCTTCGGCTCCGCCCGCCGGAGGGGCCCTGCCCGGTGCCGGATGCCGCGAGACAGGCGCGCGCCTCTTCGCCGACGATCTCGGCGATCAAGCGGCAATCCTCCTCGCAGAAGGTCAGCGGCACGCGCATGTCGCAGGTGGTCGCCAGCACCCGCAGCGTCTTGGGCAGCGGCTGGGTTTCGCCGAGATAGCGCCAGCTATCGTAGCGGCTGGTGAAGCCGACGGGCTCCGCCGCCCCGAACCATTTGATCTCGACGCCGCGCGCCGCGCATCCGGCGACGAAGTCCGGAATGCGCTCCGGGCCGATCTCCTCGGCGTGAAACTGGATCGAGGAGCCGACGAAGGCCTCGTGCTGCGGGCGCTCGACCACGCGCAGCCCCGGCGCCGCGCGCAGCCCGTCCTCCAGGATGCGGTAGCGGAGGTTCCAGCGGCGAATGTTGTCCTCGAGGCCGGCGAGCTGGACCCGCAGGATCGCCGCGCGCAGATTGTCCATGCGCCCGGAATAGTTCGGCGTCTCGAGGCGAATGCCGTCGAAGACCTCGAGGTCCGGGATCGCGCCGTGCAGGTGGTAGAGCATGTAGGAGCCGGAGTGCACCACGGCCTTCGCCGCGAGCTGCGGGTCGTCGGTGGTCAAGAGCCCGCCCTCGCCGGAATTGAGGTGCTTGTAGGTCTGGGCCGAGAAGCAGGCGACGCGCCCGAAATTGCCGGATCGCACGCCCTTCCAGCGCGCGCCCATGGTGTGGGCGCAGTCCTCGATCATGACGATGCCGAGCGCCTCGCAGACGCTGCCGACCGCCTCCATGTCGGCGATATGGCCGCGCATGTGGGAGAGCATGAGGAACTTTGCGCCGGACCGCTCGGCCTTGGCGCGCAGGTCGGCCACGTCGATGTGCCAGGCGTCGTCGATCTCCACCAGCACCGGGACGCCGCCGGCGTTGTGGATCGCGCCGGGCACGGGCGCCAGCGTCCAGGCGTTCGCCAGCACCGGGTCGCCCGGCCTCACGCCGGCGGCGCGCAGCGCCACGTGCAGCGCGTAGCCGCCGGACGAGCAGGCCACGCAATACTTCGCGCCCTGCCATTGGGCGTACTCGCGTTCCAGGGCCGCGGCCTCGGACTCCTCGCCCGGGGCGACGTTGTATCGATGCAGGCGCCCGCTCTGCAGCACGGCGACGGCGCGCGCGATGGCGGCCTCCGGGATCGGCTCCTGCTGGGTGAAGGATTTCGAGAAGCGTTTCATGGCGCTCGCCGTATCGTCGATGATATCGCGGGTCGGATCGTGAGTTGGATCGTGGGTCGTATCGTCAATCGTAGCGCTGTTGGTCGGCAACCTCGAACTCCCAGTTTGTCCCTGGGAAGTATTTCCGCAGCCGCCAGTCGCACGAGCGCGCGTGGCCGTCCATGCCCTCCAGGCGGCTGATCCGCGAGGCGACGGCGCTGAACGCGCGATTGGCCTCGGGGCTGATCTCCTGCCAGGTGAGGACCTTCAGGAACTTCATCGCGTTGAGGCCGCCGGTGTAGCGCGCCGCCTGTTTGGTCGGCAGGATGTGGTTGGTCCCGGAGCACTTGTCGCCGTGGGTCACGGTCGAGCCCTCGCCGAGGAACAGCGAGCCGTAGTTCCTGAGCCGGGCCCGCCACCAGTCCGGGTCCCTGGCGATCACCTGCAGGTGCTCGCAGGCGTAGCGGTCCGAGACCTCGCAGACCTCCTCGCGGCTCTCGCAGACGACGATCTCGCCCCAGTTCCGCCAGGCCGCCAGCACGGTCTCGCCGCTCGGCATGTCCGCCGCGACCCGCGGCACGATGCGCTCGACCGCCGCCGCCAGCTCGCGCGATGTGGTGAACAGCCAGACCGGCGAATCCGGGCCGTGCTCCGCCTGGCCGGCCAGGTCGATCGCGACCGTCATGGGATCGGCCGTCTCGTCGGCGATGATCGCGCTTTCCGTCGGGCCGGCGAAGACGTCGATGCCGACCTCGCCGTAGAGCAGCCGCTTGGCCTCGGCGACATAGGCGTTGCCCGGCCCGACCAGGATGTCGGCCGGCGGCGCGCCGAACAGGCCGAAGGCGAGGGACGCGACCGCGTGAACCCCGCCCATCTCGAGGATCAGGTCGGCGCCCGCCAGGTCCATGGCGTAGGCGACAGCCGGGGCGATAGACTGGCCGCGGGGCGGCGAGGCCGCGACGATGAAGGGAACGCCGGCCACCTTGGCCGTGGCGATGCTCATGATCGCCGAGGCGGCGTGGGCGTAGCGTCCGCCCGGCACGTAGCAGCCGGCGCAGTCGACCGGCACGATCCGCTGGCCGAGGCGCACCCCCGGTTCGGTCTCGATCTCGAACTCGGAGATGCTGGCGCGCTGGGCCTCGGCGAAGCGCCGAACTTGGTCGTGAGCGAAGCGGATGTCCGCCTTGTCCTGCTCGTCGACCTCGGCGATGAGGCGCGCCTTCTTCTCGTCCGACAGGACGAAGTCGCCGTCCCAGCCGTCGAGCTCGCGGGCGTAGTCCCTGACCGCCGCCTCGCCGCCCGTGCGGATGTTCGCGATCATGGTTTCGACCGCGTCGCGAATCGAACCGTCGGCGGCGTGCGCCTCGGCGTCGGGCCGCTTGAAATGCTCCATAGTCCAGCTCCGTCTCGTCTCAGCTCCGTACCCGCAGGTTCTCGGGATCGTAGAGGCAGGGCGCGCAGACCTCAGCGGGGAAAGTCCGGCCGAGGATCTCGACGGAGAAGGTCGAGCCGAGCGCCGCATGGTCCGGCGCCACGAAGCCCATGGCCAGGTTCTTGGCGACCCGGTACCCCCAGCCCGCGGAAGTGATCGTCCCGATCACCCGGTCGTTCCTCACCACGGAGTCGCCGGGCTGCGCCGGCGCCTCGTCCGTCGCGATCTCCATGGTGACGAAGCTGCGGCGCGGACCGGCCTTGTGCATCGCCTGCAACGCGGTCTTGCCGACGAAGTCCTTGTCCATCATGACGAAGCGCTCCAGCCTGCTTTCGAAGGGATTGTATTCCGTGATGAGGTCGGCCTTCCAGTGCCGGTATCCCTTTTCGAGGCGCATGGACTCCGTCGCGTAGAGGCCGAAGGGCCGGAGGGCGAAGGCCTGCCCGGCGTCCCACAGGACCGAGAAGGCGAGTTTGAGCTGCGCGTTGGGCACGTGCAGCTCCCAGGCGAGTTCGCCCGAGAACGACACCGACATGGCGAGGGCCTCGGCGCTGCCGATGCGGACCTGGCGGGCCGTAAGCCAGGGGAAGGCCTCCTTGGACCAGTCGGTGCGGGGCGCGGCCTCGGCCAGGAGGTCGCGCGATCTCGGGCCGGCCACCACCAGGACGGTGTAGTCGTCGGTAAGGCTTTCCAGGCGGATCGCGCCGTCTTCGGGCAGGCGCTCGCGGAGCCAATCCAGGTCGTGATACTCGGCCGCCGCCGCCGAGCCGTACCAGACCCGCCCGTCGGCCAGGTTGGCCAGGGTCGCCTCGCCTTTTACGTTGCCCTGCTGGTTGAGGAAATAGGCGAGCCCCACCTGGCCCGGCCGCCGCGGCACGCGCGAGCACGCCAGCCGGTCGAGCCAGTCATGGACGCCCTCGCCGGCGAGCTCGTATCGGTTGAAGCCCGAGACCTCCATGATGCCGACGCCGTTCTGCACGGCCTCGACCTCGCCGGCCACCACGTCGAAGGCGTTGGTGAAGCGGAACGAGGGCGTCTCCCGGAACGCGGGCGAGGGCTTGAAGAAGGCCGCGCGCTCCCAGCCGTTGACCGTGGCGAACTCGGCGTTCATGCCGGCCAGGGTCTCGGTGAGCGGGGTCGTCTTGGCCGGCCGCCCGGCGGGCCGGTGCTCGTGGGGCAGGTGGAAGCGAAACTCGTTGCGGTAGTCTTCGATCGCCTTGAGGGCCGCGTATTCCACGTTGGCGTAGCGGGTGAAGCGGCGCGGGTCGAGGCACCAGGTATCGTAGCACGCCTCGCCATGGGCGATGATCTGGGCGAGCAGCCAGCCGTGGCCGCCGCCCTCGCCCAGGCCCGCGCGCAGGCCCGTGTTGCAGTAGGCGTTGGCCTTGCCGGGAACCCGGCCGACCAGCGGCAGGCCGTCGGGAGTGTAGGTGATCGGGCCGTTGATCACCGTGTGGATCCCGGCCTCCGCGAGGCAAGGCAGGCGGCGGAAGGCGCCGTCCATCACGTCGAGGACGCGGTCGAGGTCGTCCGGGCAGAGCGCCATGGTGAAGTTCGGGTCGATGCCGTCGAGGCCCCAGGTGCGGCAGTCCTGTTCGTAGAACCCGACCAGGAGGCCGGTCTTTTCCTGGCGGCAGTAGAAGTCGTCGCTCGGGCAGCGGATCAGCGGCACCCGAAAGTCGAGCGCCGCGATCTCGGCGATCGGCTCGGTCAGCAGGTACTGGTGCTCCATCGAGGCGACCGGCAGCTCGACGCCCATCATGGCGGCGATCTCGTTGCATCGGTAGCCGCCGGCGTTGACCACCTTCTCGCAGCCGATGTCGCCATCCGAGGTGTGGACGATCCACGTGCGATCGGCTTTTTGCGTCAGCCCGGTCACCGGGGTGTGGCGGTAGATCTCCGCACCGGCCTTGCGCGCCCGCCTCGCCAGGGCCTGGCAGAGCTGGGCCGGGTCGATGTCGCCGTCCAGCGGGTCCCACAGGGCGCCCAGCAGCTTGTCGGTCGTGATCAGCGGATGGCGGCGTCGGCACTCCTCTGCGTCGATCAGCTCGAACGCCACGCCCATGGCTTTGGCCTGGCTGATGAAGTGGTGGTAGCCGTCGATATGGTCCTGGGTCGAGGCGAGGCGCAGGCCGCCGGTCGCGTGATGATAGTTGATCGGATAGTCCGGATCGTCGGCCAGCTCCTTATAGAGGCGGATCGAGTGGCTCTTGAGGGCCACCATGGTCTGGGTGGCGCCGAAGTTGGTCACTTGCGCGGCGGAGTGCCAGGTGGTGCCGGAGGTGAGCTCGTCGCGCTCGAGGAGGACGCAGTCGGCGATCCCTTCCCGAGTCAAATGATACAACGTCGAGCAGCCGGCGATCCCTCCACCGATCACGACGACGTGTGCCTGGGCTTTCATGGCGTGGTCCTGAGCTCGCGAGCGATGGGGGCCGCGGGTGCGCCGATCCCAGAGGTTCCCTGCAACAAGCCCCCGCTTTCCAGTGGCTTTCTCGTCATTTAGGTTCTTGGAAAGCCCCCTTCCGACATCCTGAACTTGGGAGATTCCGTTTCACCGCCGCCGCGCTTTGGCGCGAAATCTTCGGTCATCAAACAGGAGGGCCCGTGACATGACCAGCGAGGAATTGCGGATCGGCCGGCGCGCCGGCGGTCGGGCCTCGCGGGTCGCCCTGCGCAGCGCGCCCAAGGCGGAGGCCGATCCTTGCCCGCCGGGCCAGCGCGGCGGCCGCTATCGGCCGCTCAGCGACGGCGAGCTGAGGCAGGTCCTCGACACGGCCTTGCGCATCCTCGCGGAGATCGGCATGGCCGAGGCGCCGCCCGTGCTGCGCGAACGGGCGCTGGAGAAGGGCGCCTCGATCAACGGGCTGGGGCGCTTGTCGTTCTCGCGCGCCTTCGTCGAGGATATCGTCGCCGGCGCCGCCAAGGGCTTCGTCTTCCACGGCCGCGACCCCAAGCACGATATCGAGATCGGCGGCGAGCGCGTCTATTTCGGGACCGGCGGCGCGGCGGTGCAGACCCTCGATATCGACAGCGGCCGCTATCGGCCCTCGACCCTCGCGGACCTCTACGATTTCACGCGGCTGGCCGACACCCTGGACAACGTGAGCTGGTTCACCCGCTGCTGCGTCGCGACGGACGTGCCCGA
>JAWWCG010000054.1:0-11463 GCA_033720555.1 Kiloniellales bacterium
CCTGGAGACCGAGATCATCGGGCCCGAGGAGATCGTCGCGCGCTCGCCGATCGTCAATCCCGAGGGCCTCTTGGGCGCGCTCTACGATCCCCTCGACGGCCATCTCGACCCCTCCGGCACCACCCACGCCTACGCCAAGGCGGCGCGCGTCCAGGGCGCCGAGATCTATCTGCGCAACCGGGTGGTGGAGCTCAACCCGCGCGCCGACGGCGGCTGGGAGGTGGTTACGGAGCAGGGCACCATCGCCGCCGACTACGTGGTCAACGCCGGCGGGCTCTGGGCCCGCGAGGTGAACGAGATGGCCGGCGTCTACCTGCCGCTGCATCCCATGGAGCACCAATACCTGGTGACCGACGACATTGCCGCGGTCTACGAGCGCGGCGAGGAGCTGCCGCACGTGATCGACCCGGGCGGCGAGAACTACCTGCGCCAGGAGGGCCGCGGCCTGGTGATCGGCTTCTACGAGCAGGCCTGCGACCCCTGGGCGGTCGACGGCACGCCCTGGGCCTTCGGCCACGAGCTGCTGCCCGACAAGCTGGACCGGATCGGCGATTCGCTCGAGACCGCCTACCGGCGCTATCCCTGCCTACAGGAGGCGGGCGTCAAGCGGGTGATCAACGGGCCCTTCACCTTCGCCCCCGACGGCAACCCGCTGGTCGGGCCGGTGCCGGGCATGCGCAACTATTGGGCGGCCTGCGCCGTCATGGCCGGCTTCAGCCAGGGCGGCGGCGTCGGGCTCACCCTGGCCGAGTGGATGATCGAGGGCGAGCCCTCGCGCGACGTCTTCGCCATGGACGTGGCGCGCTTCGGCGACTGGACGACAAGGCCCTACACCCGCGCCAAGGTGAAGGAGAACTACCAGCGGCGCTTCGCCGTCTCCTATCCGAACGAGGAGCTGCCGGCGGCGCGGCCGCTCAACACCCCGCCGGCCTACGCCGTGTGGCGCGAGCGGCGCGCCGTCTTCGGCTGCGGCTACGGCCTGGAGCACGTCAACTACTTCGCGCCCGAGGGCGAGGCGCTGTTCGAGACGCCGGCGTTCCGCCGCTCCAACGCCTTCGCCCCGGTGGGCGAGGAATGCCGCGCCGTGCGCGGCGCCGTCGGCATCAACGAGATCCACAACTTCGGCAAATACAGCGTGACCGGCCCCGACGCGGAGACCTGGCTCAGTCACGTCATGGCCAACCGCATGCCGCGGGAGGGCCGCATGGTCCTGACCCCCATGCTGAGCCCCAAGGGCCGGCTGATCGGCGACTTCACCGTCTCCAAGCTCGGCCCCGAGGAGTTCCACCTGACCGCCTCCTCGGTGGCCCAGGCCTTCCACATGCGCTGGTTCGAGGCGCACCTGCCGGAGACCGGCGTGGCGCTGCGCAACGTCTCGCTGGAGCGCCTCGGCTTCCAGATCGCCGGGCCCAAGGCGCGCGAGTTGCTGCAGCGGGTGACCCGCAGCGACGTCTCCAACGCGGCCTTTCCCTTCCTCTCGGTGCGGCGCATCCATGTCGGCCTGGTGCCGGCCATGGTCTGCCGGGTGACCTACACCGGCGACCTGGGCTACGAGATCTACGTCGCGGCCCGCCATCAGGTGGCGCTCTACCAGGCCCTCGCCGAGGCGGGGGCGGACCTGGGCCTGCGGCCGTTCGGCATGCGGGCCATGATGTCGCTGCGCCTGGAGAAGTCGTTCGGGGCGTGGATGCGCGAGTACAAGCCGGACTACACGCCCGCCGAGACCGGCCTCGACCGCTTCGTCTCCTTCGAGAAGAACGACTTCATCGGCCGCGACGCCGCCTTGGCCGCCAAGGAAAGCCCGCCCGAGCGCAAGCTGTGCGCCTTCGTCGTGGACGCCCTGGACGCCGACGTCTGGGCCGACGAGCCGATCTGGAAGGACGGCCGCGTCGTCGGCTTCGTCACCTCCGGCGGCTACGCCCACCATGTCGAGAAGTCGGTCGCGCTCGGCTTCGTGCCGAGCGAGATGATCGCCGACGGCGCCGGCTTCGAGATCGAGATCCTGGGGGAGATGCGGCCCGCCCGCCTGATCGCCGAGCCCCTGTTCGACCCCGAGGGCGCGCGCATGCGGGGCTAGCGAGTCTTCCGTTCTCACGGAACCAGCCCGCACCCCCGCCCGGCCACCCAGGCCATTGTACGCTAAGGGTAACCGGGCGCAGGTGCGGACTGGTGCGATTCCGCGTGAGTGGAAACTGCTCGAGCGGCGGCTATTCCGCGGCCTTGTCGAACGGCACGATCGCGCGCAGCTCCATGTCGCGCAGCTCCCGGTCGAGGCGGATGCCGGCGTGGGCGCGCGGCGGGGCGAGCGGCGCCAGCAGGCTGTAGATCACCGGGATCAGCACCAGGGTGAACACGGTGGCGATGCCGAGGCCGCCGAACACCACCCAGCCGATCGCGCTGCGCGCCTCGATGCCGGCGCCGCTGCCGAGGATCAGCGGCAGCGCGCCGAGCACCGTCGACAGCATGGTCATGATCACCGGCCGCAGCCGCGTGATGGCCGCCATGCGCACGGCGTCGAGGACCGCCATGCCGCGGTCCCTCAATTGGTCGGCGAACTCGACCACCAGGATGCCGTTCTTCGCCATCAGCCCCACCAGCATGATCAGCCCGATCTGGCTGTAGATGTTCAGCGTCGAGCCAGTCAGCTTGAGCGCGAAGACGGCGGCGGCCAGGCCGAACGGCACGGTCAGGATAATCACCAGGGCGCTCAGCAGGCTCTCGAACTGGGCCGCCAGCACCAGCAGGACGACGAGGATGGCGATGGCGAAGGTGATCGCCACCTCATTGGAGGTGTCCTCCAGGGTCGCCGCCTCGTTGATCAACCTGAGGCCGATCCACGACGGCAGGATGTCCTCGGCGATCGCCTGGACGTCGGTGATGGCCTGGCGCAGGGCGTAGCCGGGCGGCAGCGGGGCGTCGATCTCGACCGCCCGCTTTTGCGCGGTGCGATCCAACTCCGCCGCCACGCCGACCTCCTCCAGGGCGACGAAGGCGGACAGCGGCACCAGCTCGCCCGAGGCGGAGGCGACGAACAGATTGTTCAGGTCGCTCGGGTCGTCGATGGCGCCGGACGCCGATTCCAGAAGCACCGGGATCGAGCGGTCGTCGACGTTGAGCTGGGTCACCTCGAAGCCGTCGATCATGGCGCGCAGGGTGTTCACGATGCCGGTCACCGGCACCCCCAGGTCCTCGGCCCGGCGCCGATCGACCCGCACGGTGAGCTGCGGCTGGGTCTGCTGATACTGGATCTCCGGGTCCTCGAACTGCGGGATGCGCTCGCGCATGACGGCGAGGAAATCGTCGGCCGCGGCGGCGATCTCGGGATAGTTCGAGCCGGTCAGGGCGAACTCGATGCTGCCGCCGGCGCGGCGCAGGTTGAGGCTGTTGGGCGTGCGGATGCGCGCCGTCGCGCCGGGGATGTTCTTGAGCTTCGGCAGCAGCTCGGCGGCGATCTCGGCCTGGCTGCGGTCGCGCTCGGACCACGGCGCCAGCGGCGCGATGATCGAGACGCGGTTCAGGTCCCAGCGCCCGACGATCGACAGCACGTTGGTGATCTCGCCGCTTTCCACCAGCGGCGCGAGCAGGGCCTCGGCTCGCGCCGACTGCCGGTCCATGTACTCCAGGCCGACGCCGTCGGGCCCCTGCATGGAGATGCTGATGACGCCGCGGTCCTCGGTCGGCAGCAATTCCTCGTCGATGGTGGGAAAGATGGCGACGGCCAACAGGGCGATCAGCGTGGCCCCGCCGAGGAAAAGCAGCCGCGCCGACAGGGTGAAGGCCAGGAGCTTGCCGTAGGCGTCCGTCGCCGCCCGCCCGACCCGCGCGACCGCGCCCATGGGCTTGGTGTCGCTCGACTCCGGCTCCGGTGGCAGGCGCGAGGCGAGCATGGCGCACAGCGACAGCGCGACGAAGGACGAGAGACCGACCGCGATCGCCAGCACGAAGCCGAACTCGGCGAACATCTGCCCGGCCGTGCTCGGCAGCAGGGCGATGGGGATGAAGACCGAGACCAAGGTGGCCGTCGTCGCCAGGACCGCGAAGAACACCTGACGGGTTCCGACGACGGCGGCGGCCATGGGCTTGAGCCCCTCGCTGCGCAGGCGCTGGATGTTCTCCACCACCACGATCGCGTCGTCGACGATCATGCCGGTGGCCAGCACCATCGCCAGCAGCGTCAGTATGTTGACCGAAAAGCCGAGCAGCCAGATGGCCGCGATCGTGCCGCACAGCGCCACCGGGATGGCGACCGCCGGGATCAGCGTCTGCCGCCAAGCGCCCATGAACAGGAAGATCACCGCGACCACGACCGCGACGGCGATGGCGAGACTGATCACGACCTCGCGCACGGAACCGCGGATGAACAAGGCATCGTCGGAGATCTTCACCACCTCGACGTCCTCGAGGCGCTCGTTCAGGCGCTCGACCACCCGGTCCACGGCGTCCGAAATCTCGATGGTGTTGGATTGCGCGCGGCGCACGATGCCGAGCCCGACCACCTTGTGGCCGTTCAGCAGGCTGTAGCTTTCCGCGTCGGCGGGGCCGTAGAAGGCCTGGCCGACGTCGCGCAGCAGGACGTCGTCGCGCAGCTCCAGGTCCTCGACGTCGGCGAGCCGCCAGACCGAGGCGTCGGCGCGCACCAGCAGAAGCTGATCGTCCGACTTGAAGCTGCCGGCGGGCACGTCCAGGCTGGTGCTTCTCATCACCTCGGCGACGTCGTCGATCGAAAGGCCGTAGCTGGCGAGCCGCATGGGGTCGACGACCACCCGCAGCACCGTTTCCTGGTCGCCGAACAGATCGACGTTGGCGACGCCGGCGATGGCGGCGAGCTCGGTGGCGATGTCGTCCTCGGCGATCCGGGTCAGGGCCTCCTGGGACAGCCGGTCGCTCACCACCGCGAGGCGGATGATGGGGGAGGCGTCGGCGTCCGCCTTGACCACGGTGATGTCCTCGACGCCCTCCGGCAGCCGGCGCTCGATCGCGGCGACCGCCTCGCGAATGTCGTTGGCGGCCACGTCCAGATCGACGTTGGGCGAGAACTCGGCGCGGACCCGGGCGTTGTTCTCCTCGCTGGCGGCGTTGATCGCCTGGATGCCGGAAACGCGGGCGACCGCCCCTTCGATCACGCTGGTGACCTCGGCGTCCATGGTTTCCGGGGAGGCGCCGTCGAAGAAGGCGCGCACGGTGACGATCGGGCGGTCGACGTCGGGCAGCTCGCGGACCTCGACGCCGAGCAGGGCGCTCAGCCCGGCGATCACGATCAGCAGATTGATCACCACGATCAGCGTGGGCCGCCGCACCGAAAGCGCCGGAAGTTCGCTGGCCCGGGCCATCACGTGGTTCCGTCTTGCGACGCCTGGCCGGCCTCGGCCGGGGCGGCCTCGCCGAACGGCTTGGGATCGACGGCCTGGCCCTCGCGCAGGCCCTGCACGCCCTCCACCACGATGCGGTCGCCAGCCGCCAGCGGCCCGTCGAGCAAGACCCGGCCCTCGTTGCGCCGCACCATCTTGACGAAGACCTTCTCCGCCCGGCCGTCGCTCACGCGCCAGACATAGGCGCCGTCGCGGCTCCACAGGACGGCGACCTCGCGCACGCTGGGATAGGGCTTGCCGACGAAGGTCAGGCGGACGTCGAAGGAGGTGCCCGGTCGGATGACCTCGCCGGGATTGGGAATCCGCGCCTGGACCCTGAGCGAGCGGGTGGCCTGGCTGATCCGGCTGTGGGCCGCCGTGACGGTGCCGTGCAGCTCCTGGTCCGGATTGGTCCACGCCCGGACGATGATCGAGCTGCCGATCTCGATGCGGCCGGCGAACTCCTCCGGCACAGTGAACTCGACCAGGATGGCCGAGCGGTCGTCCATGGTGGCGATCAGGGTGTCCGCCGTCACCCGGTCTCCCTGGTCGATCTCGGGCAGGCCGATAACGCCGTCGAAGGGGGCGACGACGGTCCGGTCAGCCAGCGCCGCGCGGGCCAGCGACAGGCGCAAATTGGCGCTCTCGAAGGCGGTCTGGGCGTTTTCCAGCCGGACCACCGAGACCGCGCCCGAGGGGGCCAGTTTCTCCAGGCGCTCGACCTCGCGGCGCGCCTCCTTGGCCGCCACCTCGGCGAGGCGGACGGACAGGCGCTCGTCCTCGTCCTCCAGGCGGACCAGGGGCTCGCCCTTCTTGACCCTTTGTTCTCCGTCGAACAGCACCTCGACCACCTGGCCGGCCACCTCGGGAAAGATCGACGCCGAGCGCAAGGCCTTGCCCGTGCCGACGACGCGCAGCGTCACCCGGTCCTCGGCAAGGTCGAGCGTCTCGACCAGAACCAGGGTGCCCAGGCCGGGGCTCGCCGCCGCCGCCGCGCTCGGCGCGGCCGGCTCCTCTCGCCTTTCGTACCACATCCAGCCGGCCGCCAAGGCGGCCGCCAGGAGCGCGGTCACGAAGATTTGTAGGCGCAAAGACATGCCAGAGGCGTCATCCGTCCATCAGCCGGCCGGCCTATCGCGCTGGGCCAACCCCTTCATTCTATCGTAGAAAGTGGCGTTCGCGTCCCCGAAATCGCGCGCCTTTCGCCGGCCGCGCGCCAGCCTGGCGGCGGTCGGGCGACGCTCAGCCCGCCTCAGCCTGCGGTTGGCAGGAAACGGCGCACCACCCGCTCCATGGTCAGGCCCTGGGCGACGATGGAGAAGATCACCACCACGTAGGTCGCGGTCAGCAGGAGCGGCTGCCAGGGGCTCGCCGGCAGCGACAGCACCAGGGCGACCGAGATGCCGCCCCTGAGGCCGCCCCAGGTCATGATCGGCAGCGTGCCGGCCGCGAAGCTGCGGCGCAAGCCCAGCAGGCCGATCGGGATCCCGACCGCCGCGAAGCGGGCGAGGATCACCAGGGGGATGCAAAGCAGCCCGATCTCGATGTCCCGTTCCTCGAACGACAGCGCGAAGACCTCGAAGCCGATCAGGATGAACAGCACCGCGTTGAGGATCTCGTCGACCAGGCGCCAGAAGGCGTCGACGTATTGGCGGGTTCTTTCGCTCATGCCGCGCTTCATGCCGCTGTGGCCGATCAGGAGGCCGGCCACGACGACGGCGATCGGGCCGCTGACGTGCAGCTCGTGGGCGAGCGCGTAGCTGCCCATCACCAGGGCGAAGGTCAGCAGCACCTCGAGGGCGTAATCGTCGATGCGCCGCATCGCCTGGAACACGATCCAGCCGCAGACGCCGCCGAGCAGCGCGCCGCCGCCGGCCTCGACGACGAACAGGCGAAGCGCGTCCAGCGCGCCCATGGGCTCGTCGTCTTGCGCGGCGAAAGCGAAGGCGACCACGATCAGGAACACCACGTAGGCGACGCCGTCGTTGAACAGGCTCTCGCCGGCGATCTTGGTCTCCAGCGACTTCGGCACCTTGACCTCCTTCAACAGGCCGAGCACCGCGACGGGGTCGGTCGGCGAGATCAAGGCGCCGAACACCAGGGCGACGGCGAACGGCACCGCGGTCATGACGTGGAAGCCGGCGGCCACGACGACGGTCGAGATGATCACGCCGACGCTGGCGATCAGGGCGACCGCCCACTTCTCGTCCCGCAGCGACTCGAAGTCGACGTGCAGCGCGCCGGCGAACAGGAGGAAGCCGAGCATGCCCTGCAGCAGCGCCTCGGAGAAATCGATTCCCAGGATCTGGCGGCGCACGATGTCGTCGATGCCGAAGCCGGGCACCACCAGGTCGATCAGCATGAGGGCGAGCGAGGTGGCGAGCGCGATCACCACCATGCCGATCGACTGCGGCAGCTTGAGCAGGAAGTGGTTGAGGACGCCGAAGGCGGCGGCGAGGCAGACCAGGGCGGCGGCGAGCTGGAGCGCGGGCATCGGACCGCTCTGCTGGCCCATGGCGGGAGAAATGTCAAGCCGCGCTGACCCTTAGCCGGGCGGGGCCTTAGCCGGGCGGGGCTGCGGCCCCTTACGGTCGCGCGCCCGGGCCCGCGCCCGGGTCCTCGTCCGGGCCCGCTCCGGGTCCGCTCCGGGCCATTGCCGCCGCCCGGCCCGACGCCCTATTGTCGGCCCATCGAGCCCTGCGTCGCGCAGAGCCATTCGACGGAGAGCGCGGACATGAGATTGCTGATCCTGGGCGGCGCCGGGCTGATGGGGGCCGGTACGGTGCGCGATCTGCTCTCGGAGCGCTCGAGCGGCGTCGACCGGGTCGTGGTGGCGGACGGCTACGTCGACCGGCTCGAGGCGCTGGCCGCCGAGGTCGACGACCCCCGGCTCTATACCGCCGGCCTCGACCTCGACGACGCCGCCAGCCTCGGCCTGCTGTTGCACGACGCCGACGTCTGCATCAACGCCGTGGCCACCTTCGCCGGCTACCAGATGGAGATCTTCGAGGCCTGCCTGGCGGCCGGCACGCCCTATGTCGACTACGGCGGCATGGGCGTCTACACCGTGCGGCAGAAGGCCGAGCACGAGCGTTGGCGGGAGGCCGGTATCCCCGCGGTGCTCGGCCTGGGGGCGGATCCGGGCCTGTCCAACGTCATCTGCCGCGCGGTCGCCGACAAGCTTGAGACGATCGAGGCCATCAACCTCTATTGGGCGGCGACGTCGGTGGGCCCGGAAAGCCCGGTCCTGGTGCCGCCCTACGCCGCCTCGACGGTGCTCTCGGAGTACGCCAACCCGAGCCAGCAGTTCCTGGACGGCAAGCTCACCGAAGTGCCGCCGCAGAGCGGCCAGGAGGTGCGCGACCTGCCCGAGCCCTGGGGCCGCACCCGCTTCATGCACACCCAGCATTCCGAGCCGCTCACCGTGCCCTTCGCCGAGGGAATCGCCGAAAAGGGCATCCGCGAGATGACCTGGAAGCTGCATCTGCCGGACGCCGAGCACGCCGCCTGGGTCGGGCTGGTCAAGGCCGGGTTCGGCGATTTCGACGAGCCGGTCCGGCTGCGCGACGGGCGCGAGGTCAAGCCGATCGACGTGCTGCAGGCGGTGATCGACCGCAACCTGGCGCGCAACGCGGACCGGATTCCGCCGCAGGAGTCCCACGAGATCCACCTGGCGATCGGCCGCGGGACGGTGGGCGGCAAGCCGAGCGAGGCGCGCTGCCGGGTCATGTCGCACCCGCACCCGCTCTATGACGGCTATCTCGACGCCGGCACCAGCATGTGCATGTCGATCGGCGTCCAGCTGCTCATGGCCGGCGAGCCGAAGCCGGGCGTCTGGGCGCCCGAGGAGTACTTCGAGCCCGAGGCCTTCTTCGACGAGCTGCGCCGCCGTCATTTCGTGGTGGAGCAGGAGCAGGGCCCCCCGGACACCACCTGAGGCCGGGCACCATCTGAGGCCGGGTGCCACCCGAGGCCGTGCGCCCGGCTATTCCGGCCGCGAAAACCGCCCGATCAGCGGGGCCTCGGCCTCGGCCGCCTCCGGCAGGGCCTGGTCGAAGATCGCGTGGGCCCGCTCCAGCAGGGGCTCGGCCGCCGCCGTGTCGTCTTGCACCAGGTAGAGTTCGGCCAGGTAGATCAGCATGACCGCGACCTTGGTGTGCGATGGCCCGAGCCGCCGCTCGTAGCGCGCCAGGGCCTCGCGGTAGACCGCCTCGGCCTCGCCCGGGCGTCCCTCGGCGAGATAGAACCGGCCGAGGCGGATGGTGGCCTTGGCCAGGCGGGGATCGTCGGGCGCCAGGCTCTCGCGATAGATCGCCTCGGCGCGGCGAAACATCGGCTCGGCCTCGTCGGCCCGGCGCTGGGCCTGATAGAGCAGGGCCATGGCGCCGACGATCGGGCCGAGCTTGGCGTGCTCGGCCCCGAAGCTCCGTTCCTTGATCGCCAGGGCGCGGGTGTAGAGCGGCTCGGCCTCGTCGACGTCGCCTTCGATGCGCAGGATGAAGGCGAGGCCCTCCAGGCTTTGCGCCGCGCCGGGGTAGTCCGGCCCGAACACTGCGTCCTGCATCGCCAGGGCGCGTTCGAAGAGAGGCTTGGCCAGATCGAAGTCCCGCTGGGCGGTGTGCAGCCGGGCCAGGTTGGCGAGCACCGTCGCCACGTCGGGATGGTCGGGGCCGAGGGCGGCCTCCAAGACTGTGAGCGCCCGGTCGTAGAGCGGCTCCGCCTCGCCGTAGCGCTCTTCGCTGCGATAGAGGTCGGCCAGGTTGTTGAGGCTGGCCGCGACCTTGGGATGGGCCGGCCCGAGGGACGCCTCGCGCAGCGCCAGGGCTTCGAGGAACAGCATTTCGGCCGCCTCGACGCGGCCGTCGTCCTTGTAGAACAGCGCCTGGTTGTTGAGGCTCACCGCCAGGTCCGGGTGGTTCGCGCCGAGCGCCGCCTGCTTGATGGCGCGCGCCCGGTCGTAGAGCGGCCGGGCCGCCTCGCCGCGGCCTTGCGCCCGATAGAGGACCGCCAGGTTGTTGAGGCTCTCGGCGACCTCCGGATGGTTGGGGCCGAAGGCGGCCGAGCGGATGGCGAGCGCCCGCTGAAACAGCGGCTCGGCGGCGGCGTAGCGGTCCTGGTCGTGGTAGAGCGCGCCCAGGTCGTCGAGCGCCGCGGCGACGCGGGGATGCTGCTCGCCCAGGCTTCGCTCGAGCATCTCCAGGGCCTCGCGCTGCAGCGTCTCGGCCTCCTCGTAGCGTCCGAGGCGGCGATGCAGGCCGGCCAGGTGGCCGAGGCTGGCCGCCGCATGAGGATGATCGCCCTCCAAGCGCGCGCGTCGGATGGCGAGCGCCCGCCGGAACAGCGGCTCGGCGTCGGCGTAGCGGCCTTGCGCCTGATGCAGCCGCGCCAGATGGTCGAGAGACTCGGCCACGTCCGGGTGGTCGGGCCCGAAGGCGGCCTCGTTCAGCGCCAGGGCCTCGAGCGCCAGCGTCTCGGCGTCGCGGTAGCGCCCCTGATCGCCATAGACCTCCGCCAGTTGGTCGAGCGTGCCGGCGAGGGCGGGATCGTGCGGCCCGAGGGCCGCCCGCTCGATGGCGAGGGCGCGGGTGAGTCGGGTCTCCGCCGCGCGATACCGGCCCTGCAGGCGGTCGATCTCTGCGAGGTGGCGCAGCGCCGCGGCGACCTTGGGGTGCTCGGGCCCGAGGCCGGCCTCCCGGATCGCCCGCGCCCGGTCGAACAGCCGCCGCGCCTCGCCATAGCGGCCCTGGTCGCGGCGCAGCAGCCCCAGCTCCGTGAGGCCGTCCGCCAAGGCCGGCCGGCCGGCGTCCGGCGAACCGTCCGCGTCGTCGATGGCAAGCGCGCGCAGCAAGATCGGCTCGGCCTCGGCGAAGCGGCCTTGCAGGCGCATGACCTGGCCGAGGCGGCCGAGCGCCCGGCCGACGACCGGGTGGTCCGGCCCCAAGGTGGTCTGCCAGAGCGCCAGGGCGCGCCGGACGAGCCGCGCCGAGTCGTGGTATCGGGCCTGGGCGCGGCGGGCCTCGGCCAGGCTGTCGAGGCTGGCGGCGAGACGCGGGTCCAGGGGGCCGAACGTCTCCGCCTCGGCGACGGCGGCGCCCCAGGATCGCGCGGCGGCGGC
>JAWWCG010000055.1:0-11393 GCA_033720555.1 Kiloniellales bacterium
CTGGCTCCAGCGCGGGTGCGGCACCTCGGGGTTGACGTTCGCCCAGAAGCCGTACTCCTGGCCCTGGATCACCTCCCAGAAGCTCTTCGGCCGCTGGTCGGTGAACTCGAAGCGCCCGATGCCCTTGGTCGACTTGAAGCCATACTTCCACGGCACCGCCAGCCTGAGCGGCGCGCCGTTCTGCTTCGGCACCGGCTTGCCGTAGAGGCCGGTCACCAGCAGCGCCAGCTCGTGGGTCGCCTCCTCGATGGTCAGCCCCTCGACGTAGGGCCAGGGATACCAGCTCGCCCTTTGCCCGGTCGCCACGTCGGGGTTCATGAAGCTCACCATCTTCACGTACTTCGCCGAGGCGAGCGGCTTGGCGAGATCGACCAGCGCTTTCATGGGAAAGCCCGACCAGGGCACCGCCATGGACCACGCCTCGACGCAGCGGTGGCGGTAGAGCCGCTCCTCCAGCGGCATCTTGGCGAGCAGCTCGTCGATGCCGATGACGAAGGGCTTTTCCACCATGCCCTCGATCGCGATCTCCCACGGCCGGATCGGCAGCGTCTGCGCCTTCTGGTGAATGTTCTTCGAGGAGCCGAACTCGTAGTAGTTGTTGTAGGTGGTCGCCAGGAGCTCCTCGGTGACCTCCCGGTCGAGGCGGTAGCGCATGTTGCGCTTCACGGGGTAGAGCCCGGCCGAGGGGTCGTCCTCGCCCGCCGCGGCGAGCTGAGTCGGCGCGTTCGAGCCGGCCTGGCCCTCGTCGCAGGCCGCGAGCAGGGCCGGCACCGACAGCAGCACGGGCCCGGCGGCGACCGCCTTGAGCAGCCGCCGGCGATCGTGGAACACGGCCTCGGGCGTCGCCGCCGAGTCCGGCAGTTCCCAGCCGCGTCTGGTCTTGGTCAGCATGGCGTTCCCTCGACAGCGGATCCAAGCGAATTCAGGCGGATCCCAGCGGATCCCGTGCGCTAGACTTAGCCCCGCCGCCCGCTCGCTTCAAATCAAGGAAACGCGAGCCCGCCGTTAGCCCGCCGTTCTCCCGCCGTTCTCCCGCGGACACCCCGTGGACACCCCGGGGGCGCCCCGGTAGCGCCACTGGGGCGGCTCGGCCGCTAAGCCGCGGCGGCCTCCTTGCGGTCGGCGATCACCTTCTCGGCGAGCTTGCCGGTCAGCTCCTGGAGATGGTCGAAGCGCCACTCGAAGCTGCCGACGCCCAGGGTCAGCGAGCGCAGCTCGATCACCAGGTCGTGCAGCTCGGCTTGCGGCATGTAGCACTTGAGCTGATCCCAGCCGTTCCAGCCTTCGCGGGGCTCGAAGCCGAGGATCTGGCCGCGCCGGCCGCTGACCAGGCCGTGGATCTTGTTGGTGAAGTCCTGCGGCACGGAGATCACGACCTCGCAGATCGGCTCCAGCAGGACCGGGTCGCACTTGGGCATGCCCTCGCTCATCGCCATGCGGCCGGCGGTCTGGAAGGCCTGGTCGGAGCTGTCCACGCTGTGATACTGGCCGTCGAAGAGGGTGGCCTGGATGTCGACCACCGGGAAGCCGAGGGGCCCGGAGCTCATGTAATCCTTGATGCCCTTCTCGACCGCCGGGATGTAGTTGCGCGGGATCGCGCCGCCGACGATCTTGTCGACGAACTCGAAGCCGCCGCTGCGCGGCAGCGGCCGGATCTCGACGTGCACGTCGCCGAACTGGCCGTGGCCGCCGGTCTGCCGCTTGAAGCGGGCGTGCTGCTGGATGCCCTTGCGGATCGTCTCCATATAGGCGGTCAGCGGCCGCTCGACCTCGACGTCGACGTTGTATTTGCTCTTCATGCGCTCGACGGCCAGCTTGAGGTGGATCTCGCCCTGCCCCCACAGCAGCATCTGATGGGTGCTCGCGTTGTGCTCCACCGACAGCGAGGGGTCCTCCTCGATCAGGCGCTGGATCGCCGAGCTCAGCTTGACTTCGTCCTGGCGGTTGACCGGCGCCACGCCGAGGGCGAAGACCGGCGACTTCACCGGCGCCCAGACGATGCCCGCGTCGCTGTCGCCGCCGGCCTCGGTCAAGAGATCGCCGGTCGCGACCTCCTCCAGCCGGCCGAAGGCCACCAGGTCGCCTTCGTTCGCCGCGCCGATCTTCTGCGCCTCGCCGCCCATCATGACGTAGAGCCCGGAGGGGCGCTCGCCGCCGATCGCGGTGCCTTCCTTGAGGCTGCCCCGCCACACCCGGGCGACCGAGAGCTTGCCGGTGTGGGCGGCGTGGAGGGTCTTGACGACGGTCGCGGCGAATCCCTCGCCGGCCGGAATCTTCTGGCGCTCGGCCGCCACCGACGGCTCCGCCACCTCGTGGCGCAGCGCCTTCCACAGCCGCTGGATGCCGTAGCCGTTGTCGGCCGAGCCGAGAAACACCGGCACGATCAGCTCGGCCTGCAGGTCCTTGGCGAGCTGCGAATAGATCTCCGCCGGCGCCGGCACCTGGTCCTCGAGGAGCTGCTCGAGCAGGGCGTCGTCGTAGTCGGCCAGGAACTCCAGCATCTGCTGGCGCGCCTCGCCTTCCCGGTCCCTGATGGCCTCCGGCATCTCGATGCGCTCGGAGGGCTCGTCCTTGTTGTAGCGCCACGCCCGCTCGCTCGCCAGATCGACGAATCCGGTGATCTCCTCGCCGTCGCGGATCGGCACCTGGCGCAGCACCAGGGGCTTCTCCGAGACCGCCTGCAGGCTCTGCAGCAGCTCCCGGACATGCACGTTGGCCTTCTCGATCTTGTTGACGAACAGCATGTGCGGGATCTGGTAGTCGTTGAGGAAATGGAAGATCGGCGCCAGGGTCAGCGCCCGCTCGGGCTCGGGCTCGGTGACCAGGATCGCCACGTCCGCCGCCATGAGGGCGTTGCGAGCGTCCTGGCTGAGCTCGACCGAGCCCGGGCAGTCGATGAAGGACCAGCTCTCGCCGAGATACTCGCCGTGGGCGAAATTGCACTCGACGGTCATCTGACGCGCCCGCGCTTCCGGCGAGGAGTCGCCGAGGGTGTTGCCCTCAACGATGCTGCCCTTGCGGTGGATCGCCCCGGCCGCAAACAACAGGGCCTCGAGAAGCGTGGTCTTGCCGCTCAAGTAGGGGCCAATCAACACGGCGCAGCGGGGCGGCGCGGGGGTCTTGTCCGTCATGAGATCCTCCCTGGCAAACGAAACCGTCCGGAAGTTCGGGGAGCCTTCCTGTGCTTGTTGCCCCGCATGTTTTCAAACCTGGCCGCAGGCGGCAATAGAAAAGCCGCCCTCGGCCGGCCGGCGGGCCCCGCCAGGGCGCGCCCCCGCCGCCAGCCCGCCGCCAGCCCGCGGCCCGGGCTGGAAGGGCGGTCGAGGGGGAGGCCGACGGAAGGGGCCGACCAGAGGGGCGGACGGGGCGCCGGCGGGCGCTGACCGGCCGGGCCGCGAGGCCGGCCGCGCAACGGCTTGTTAACCCTGGCTTGTTAGCGTCCGTTAGCAATTCCGGGCGGCCATCATGAAGCTGATCGTACAGATCCCCTGCTACAACGAGGAAGCCACGCTGCGCCAGACGGTCGCGGACATTCCGCGCGCGATCGACGGCGTCGAGGCGGTCGAGATCCTCATCGTCGACGACGGCTCGTCGGACCGCACGGTGCCGCTCGCCCTGCAGATCGGCGTCGACCACATCGTCCAGCACAAGAACAACAAGGGCCTGGCGCGCGCCTTCCGCACCGGGATCGACGCCTGCCTGTCGCTGGGCGCCGACATCATCGTCAACACCGACGGCGACAACCAGTACGCCGGGCGCGACATCGCCAAGCTGATCCGGCCGATCCTCGACGGCGAGGCGGACATCGTCGTCGGCGACCGCCAGACCCATGCCATCGCCCACTTCTCGGCGCTGAAGAAGCGCCTGCAGAACCTGGGCAGCGCCGCGGTGCGGCTGCTCTCCGGGACCGAGGTGCCCGACACCGTGAGCGGCTTTCGCGCGCTGTCGCGCGAGGCGGCGATGCAGATCAACATCGTCTCGCCGTTCAGCTACACCATCGAGATGCTGATCCAGGCCGGCCGCAAGCGCATGGCGGTGGCCGCGGTGCCGATCGAGACCAACGCGCCGACGCGGGAGTCCCGGCTGTTCAAGAGCGTCCCCGGCTTCGTGCAGCGCTCGCTCGCCACCATGGGCCGCATGTACTCCATGTACCAGCCGCTCAAGACCTTCTTCCTGATCGGCGGCGCGCTGTCGCTGATCGGCCTGCTTCCCATCGTGCGCTTCCTCTATTTCTATCTCCAGAACGACGGCGCCGGCCACGTCCAGTCGCTGGTGCTGGGCGGCGTGCTGCTGGTGATCGGCCTGACCACCTTCCTGATCGGCCTGCTCGCCGACCTGATCGGCTTCAACCGCCAGCTCATCGAGATGACGCTGGAGCGGGTACGCCGGATCGAGCTGGCGCAGGCCGAAGGTCGCCTCGGCGCCGAGGATCGGGCGCGCGCATGGGACGGGTCCTTCGACGAATCGACGGTGCGCGATCAACTGCGCCAGGCCGAGCGGCGAGCGATATGAGCCGGGGTCTCGCCCTGCCGGTGGACCAAAGTGGCCTGCCCGCCGCCACGGCCAAGCGGTCGCCTTGCGTCATCTTCGATTCCCACCATCCCAAACACTACCTGAGTGTGCGGGCGCTGGCGCGCCGCTGCCGGAGCGCCGGCGTCGACGTGGTCTGGACCACGCGACGAAAAGACGTGCTGGTCGATTTGATCCGTCAAGACGGCGACGAACCGCTGGTCCTCACGGCCGCGCAAAGCGGCACCCTGCGCAAGCTGGGCGAACTGGCGGCCTACGATTGGAAGCTCGCGCGCCTGGCGATGCGCGCGCGGCCCCTGGCTCTGGTGGGCAAGACGGTCTCCCTGACCCACGTGGGTCGGCTGCTGGGCATCCCGAGCATCCTCATCAACGACGACAGCGCCGCCGGCAATCCGCAGTTCAAGTACCTCGCCTACCCTTTCGCGACGCGCATCCTGACGTCCGACTGCCTGGGCGAATCCTATGGGCCCCGCCAACGCACCTATCCCGGACTGATGGAGCTCGCCTACCTCCACCCGCAGGCCTTCACGCCCGACCCCGGGGTTCGGCGAGAGCTCGGCGTGGCGCCCGATGAGCGGCTGTTCGTCATTCGCCTGGTCGCCCACGACGCCTACCACGACGTCGGCACCGCGGGACTCTCGCCCGAGCTGGTGGCGCGGCTGGTGGATCGCCTTCGGCAGGAGGGGCGTGTCTTCTTCGTCTCCGAGACGCCGCTGCCCGAGCCTCTCGCGCCCCTTCGCCTGCCGGTCCCGGCGAACCGATTGCACCATGTCTTGGCGGCTTGTGACTTGGTTCTGGGCGACGGACTGAGCGTCTGCGTCGAGGCGGCCTTGCTCGGTCGCCCGGCGATCGTCGTGGGATCCTATGTCGGCAAGATCGCCTACCTGAAGATGCTGGAAGAGCGCTTCGCCCTGATCCACGGCTTCAAGCCGCATCAGGAGGCGGCGATCCTGGCCGCCGTAGACGAGGCGCTGCGGCCCGAGGCCTTGGGTCTCTGGCAAGAGCGGCGCGCCGACATGTTGGCGGTGTGGCAGGATCCCACCGATGTCTACTGGGAGGAGCTGTGCCGCCTGGCGCCGACGCTCGAGACCATGAGCGCGCAATGCGAATCCTGATGCTGGCGAACGCACGCGCCGTCCACACTCAGCGATGGGCAAGCGCGTTGGGCCAACGCGGCCACGACGTGGTCGTCGCCAGCATTCGCTCGGCGGAGATCGAGAACGCGCGACTCATCACCCGTTGCATCGGCCCGCAGAATTCCGCGAACCCGATATGGACCTTTCTCAGCTACCTCAGACTGCTTCTATCGGTTCGCGGCATCGATCGAGCCGTCGGCGCGGACATCGTCAACGCGCATTTCTGCATCACCCACGGGATGATCGCCGCCCTGGCGCGTCTACGGCCGCGGGTGGTCAACATCTGGGGCAGCGACGTCATCTGGACCGGCAAAGGGCCCATGCCATTGTGGCGTCGCGCGTTGCTCCGCCAGTCGCTGGAGCGCGCGGACGCTATCGTGTCGACCAGCCGCTTCATGCGCGACGCGATCAGGCCCCTGCTCAGACGCTCGCCGCCGGTCCACATCGTCCCCTTCGGCGTCGAGGTCGAGACCTTCGCACCCAACGACCGGCGGCCCGAGATCGACGCCGATCGGCCGGTGCGCGTCGGCTTCGTCAAGACCTTGTCGGAGACCTACGCGCCCGATGTGTTCTTGAAGGCTGCGGCCTTGGCGGTGACGCGCGGCGCAGACCTCGAGCTCGTGGTCGCGGGCCGGGGACCGCTCCGCAAGCGCCTGGAAGCCATGGCATCGGAGCTGAATCTTTCCGATCGCGTCTCGTTTGTCGGATTCGTGGCGCATGAGGCGGTGCCGGCGTTGATGCGCTCGTTGGATATCCTGGTGAACTGCTCCCGCTCGGAAAGCTTCGGCGTGGTGATCTGCGAGGCATCGGCCTGCGGCCTCCCCGTGATCGCCACGGACGTCGGCGGCGTTCGCGAGGCGATGCTGGACGGCGACACAGGCGTGTTGGTTCCCAGAGACGACGTCGAGGCCTTGGCTGACGCCATCGGCGAGCTGGCCGCGGACCCCGCCCGCAGGGCCGCGCTCGGCGCCGCCGGCCGGCGATACATTCACCAGAACTACGTCTGGCGGGACTGCGTCGAGAGCATGCTGGGCGTCTTGAAGGGAGCCGTAGAAACGCATGGAAACTATCGTGGAACCGTTCGCGTCCAATCCCGGCAAGGCACGACACAATGCTCGCCAGGGCCGAGACCCAGCTAGCACGCGATCGCAGCAGGCGGCGGCGAATTGGCGAGGGGAAGCCTTACCTTGTCAAGCGTAACTGGCATGAATCGCGGCAGTTTCGGCAATTGCGCCGGAGCCTGCCAAATTGTCGTGAAACGGTGCGATAACGTTCGAAGGTGGGCGATCTGAAATGGCTACGCCGCATAGCGACAATCTCGTGTTTCAGGGCGAGAAGCATCCCCTCGTGTGCCAGAATCCGCGCTCGCCAGAGGAACACTGTCTCGCATTGATCCATCGCAAGGCCTACGAGGTCGCCGCCGAACTAGCCGCGGGAAAGGTGGTGCTCGACCTCGGCTGCAACAACGGCTATGGGACGCGAATTCTTGCCGAGTCTGCCGACCGTATCATTGGCGTCGACGTTTCGCCCTCCGCAATTGCCACCGCAAGGCAGGGCGACGTACTCCCCAACGTCGAGTTCCATGTCATCGAAGGAGATAGGCTGCCCTTCGAATCCGGCATGTTTGGCTGTTTGGTCAGCTTTCAGGTGATCGAGCATGTCGTGGACGTAGATGCGTACCTACGGGAAGCGACGCGTGTCCTGGCGCCCCAAGGAACCGCAGTGTTCACGACGCCGAATCGGCATATCCGACTCGACCCTGGAATGAAGCCGTGGAATCGGTTTCATGTGGTCGAGTATGGTGCCGACGACTTGGCCGATGTCTTGGCCAGTTATTTCTCTGACGTGAACATTCGGGGGCTCTTTGCGGTTCCGGAAATCTACGACATTGAATACGCGAGGGTGCAGCGGTCGCTTCGCACGGCTCGCTCGCCGGTCCACAGTTACCTAGAGAGATTCGCAAGGATGGTGCTGCCGGCCTCAGCGCTCAGCTTGGCGCGGGGCGCGCGAGCCGCAATGACGGCCGACCGCGAAAACGCCGGAGGGCATAGGGTCCCGATGGCCGAGCTGACAACCGAAGGTCTGTATTACCAGGCCGAAGATCACGATTCGTCGCTCGATCTGATGGCCGTTTGCAGAACTGGCGGCGATGGCTGATTCCCGACAAACTTGCCCTAGCGCTGGACCCTTGGCCCTAGGGCGACACATGAGGCCGGAGTGCCTCGGCACGGCGTGTTCCCAGCGGTCCCAGCGCCATTCCCCGGACCGCCGAGCAGTTGGCCGAGATTCACTGTGTGAGGCTGGCTAGGCATGTCATTGGCGCTCACCGTCGATCGGGTCGTGCTGTGGTGTTCGCTCAATCGCGACGGGCTGCGGCGCGTCGGGCTGATCGCCGCCCTGGCGCTGTTTGCCGGAGGGCTTTTCCTTTCGATCCGCGCCAACCCCGACGTTCTGGGCCAATTGAGCGTCGCACCTCTCCTGGTGCTCCTGTGCGTCGCACTTCCCATTGGGCTGGCGCTCAGCGCGGCGGACTTCCAGGTGATGGGGGCGATGTCGAGCTGTAGGGTCGGCTTCTGGCCGGCGGTGCGCATTTGCCTCTATTCGCGCGCGGCCAATATGCTGCCCATTCCTGGAAGCCTGGCGGTTCGCATGGGCGCTCTCAAGGTCCATGGCGTGACCTTCCGGCGCAGTGGCGGCCTGATCATTCTGTTCACCCTGATATGGGGCGGCATCGGGTTCTGCTTCTCCGCCCTCTGGCTCGCCCTGCAAGCTCCCTGGGAGCTATCGGCAATCTTCGGCCTGATCGGGCTGGCGATCTTGGCCGGCTGCACATACTTCGCTCACCGGACGGGCCTGTCCCTGCCACTGTTCCTGGCGGCGGCGGTCTACCGGTTCGGCCTCGTCGTCGTCGAGGCCTATGCCCTGATGATGGGGATCCATGCGATCGGCGCGGCGGCCGAATATCAACAGGCGGCGATCCTCGTGGTCGCCTCCTTCCTGTCCAGCGTCGTTCCCGCGGGTATCGGCGTGCGCGAAACCCTCATAGCCATCCTGTCGCCGATGGCGGGGATCGATCCGGCGACTGGCTTTCTCGCCGCCACAACGACCCGGATCGTCGGCATGGCATTCTTGGCCCTTCTGACGGCCATTTCCTATGCCGCCTCGCGCCGGTGATTGGACTGATGCATGCCGCTTGGCCTGCGTGGGCCCGACGGATCGGAAAACCTTGGCCCGCGATGCTGCGGGTTGGGATGTCATGCGGGAGTATGACCTGACGTGTGCATAAACAGTCCACTACCGAACCGGGGTACCTTTATCGAAGCAGGTCTTTCTTCCGATGCGACCGTCCCAATGATTGCGCTCATGGCGGCGCGCCGCGGCGAGCACCATGGCCTGCACCACGATTAAGTGCCCGAACCCGGATTTAACTCAGCAAGGTAAGATCTCATGGTTCACTACAATAGCCGACTCGGCGACATGGGGACGTTGAGGAAAGCCGTCAGGCTAGGCCCCCGCCTGCATCGAATGGTGCGAAGCACTTACAATAGATTGACCCGGCACAGATTTCCCGGCTCGGCTTCTTATTGGGAGAGGCGATACGACTCTGGCGGCGACTCGGGTGTTGGCTCCTACGGTCAGTTTGCCGAATTCAAGGCAGAGGTGATCAATGCGTTTGTGGTCCGGAATGACGTCAAGTCCGTCATCGAGTTCGGCTGTGGCGACGGCAATCAACTCTCCTTGGCGAAGTACCCGAGTTATCTCGGTTTTGACATCAGTGCGACAGTGATCGATCGTTGTCGACAGCGCTTTGCGGGAGACGCCTCAAAGTCGTTCCAGCTCCTGCAGGCCTATGACGATGAAAGGGCGGAGATGGCCCTATCCCTCGACGTAATCTATCATCTGGTCGAGGATTCCGTCTTTGAGGCCTACATGCGGCGCCTTTTCAGCTCGGCTACACGCTTCGTCGTCATCTACTCGAGCGATTTAGAAGAAAACGATCACGATCAGCGCAAACATATACGACATCGCCGATTTACCGAGTGGATCGAGACGAATGTGTCAGGTTGGACGCTCAAGGCGCATATTCCCAACAAGTATCCCTACAAAGGGAATTACCGGACAGGTTCCTTCGCCGATTTTTTCGTGTTCGAGCGGAATGCATGAGCACGATTTCATCGTGCGGCCGGCGCCGGCGCCAACGCAAGATTTAGGGTCTGCCAGGTCGATAGAATGCTAGCCGTCAGGATTTTGCAAAGCTCCAGGCGCCATGAAGTTCGAGAGTGCTCGGACCCCTGCCGGCGACCTGCGGGTTTGGCCCCGCCGCGGCCCGGCCGGCCGAGGCCATCGCGAGAAACCGCCATCGCCAGAAGCCGCAACCGTCAGAAGCCGTAGTAGATCGGCTGGTCGGAGGGCGGCCGCGCCGGCCGGGGGGGATCGTCGCCGAAGCGCAGCACCGCGCCGGTCGCCCGCTCCAGCGCCGCGATCCGGTGGCGCCCCCGGTCGAGAGGCACCCGCTCGCCCGGCCGGCGGAGCGTGCCGTCGATGACGACGGAGCCCGCCGCCTCCAGGGTGTAGGTGCCGGCGATCAGGATCTCGAAGCCCTCGGGCTCGCCCGGGACCAGCCGCTCGAAGGCCTTGCCGGCCAGGTAGAGCGCGCCCCAATGGTGGACGAAGTTGCCGCGCAGCACCGCCAAATCCTCGTCCATGAGCCGCAGATAGCAGGCGCGAGGCGTCTCGTCGGCCGACGGCCGCGACAGGTCCAAGGCGCAGGAGTTCGCGATCAGGAACTTCGGCTGGCGCTCTCTGATCAGCTCCGCCATGACCGGACGCCCCCTGGCCCAATAGTTCTCCATGCCCCAGGAGCTCATGAAGAAACCGACCTTGGGGAACGACGCGATCATCGAGTTGCGGTCGATATAGGGAACCGGCTCGGCAAACAAATGGTGCGCCAAATCGATCGTCTCTCGTTGCGCGCTGGTCTGGTCCGGCAGCCGTTTGAGGTAGTCGCCCACCGCCGAGCCGGCGATCATCACGACGGTCGCCGCGATGGCGAAGAGCACGACCGGGCTCCCCGATCGGCGAAACCGTGCCAGCAGACGATCGGCGTAGGTCCCGCCGAGGATGACCGCCGCCGGCAGGAGGAAGACATAGAAATAGACGAAGGCATTGCGGTAGAAGGGCAGCGACAGGAGCGGCACGGCGAAGGCGACGAGCACCAAGGCGGCCTTGCGCTCGGGCCCTTCGACCAGCCGGCGTCCGGCCGCCGCCAGCCCCAGCATGACGAAGACCCAGATCGGCGCGTTCTCGACGAGCGCTCGGAGGAGGGTGTTCAGGCGCGGGAACACATCGACCGAGACGAGCGTCTTGTTGCCGACGGCCTTGATGAAGGCCGCCGGTTCCGTCGTCGCCGCGCTCGCCAGGGCGGCGGCGTGGAGGTGATAGAGCACTAGACCCGTGCCGGCGAAGGCGAGCGCGAAGACGATCGCCTTCCGAACGGTCGCGCGCCCGTCCGGCTCGAATAGCCACAAGGCGAGGAAGATCGTCCCGATCGTGCCGAGATAGAACACGCTCTTGATCGAGATCATCATGGCGATGGCCAAGAAGACGGCCGAGAGCGGGACATTGAAGCGGGATCCCTCGGCGCGACCGAGGCAATAGAGCGAGGCCAGGAAAAAGAAGGCGCACAAGGGGTCGGCGCGGAAGCTGAGCCCATGGTCGACGACGTTC
>JAWWCG010000056.1:0-11381 GCA_033720555.1 Kiloniellales bacterium
GAGCCCCGCGAGGCGGCCGGCCTGGGCGGCGAGCCGCTCGCGGCTCCAGTCGAATTGCCGGCGGGGAGGAGGCAGGGCCGCGCCGACCCGCGCCAGCTCGGTGCGCCGGGTGGCGGCGAAATGGCGCAGCGCGCCGCGCAAGCGCTCGCTGCGTTCGTCGAGCCGCTGGGTCTTCTCTTCCAGCAGCCGCCGCGGCTCCGGCAGGCCGCGGGCGAGGCCGGCCACCTCGGCGCGCCGCTCGGCCAAGAGGCGCGCGGCGGCGCCCGCCAGGCGGCGGCCGTGATCGAGGGTCGCGGTCAGGAGCTCGCTGCGGACCGGAACCGCCCGCTCGGCCGCCGCCGTCGGCGTCGGCGCCCGGTAGTCGGCGGCGAAATCGATCAGCGTGGTGTCGGTCTCGTGGCCGACGGCGGAGATCAGCGGGATCTCCGAGGCTGCGGCGGCGCGCACCACCGCCTCCTCGTTGAACGCCCAGAGATCCTCGAGGCTGCCGCCGCCGCGCGCCACGATCAAGAGGTCCGGCCGCTTGATCGGGCCGTCCGGCGGCAGCGCGTTGAAGCCGGCGATGGCTGCGGCGATCTGCGCCGCCGCGCCCTCGCCCTGGACCAGCACCGGCCAGACCAGCACCGGCCGCGGGAAGCGGTCGGCCAGGCGGTGCAGGATGTCGCGAATCACCGCGCCGGTCGGCGAGGTGACGACGCCGATCCGCTCCGGCAGGAAGGGCAGCGCGCGCTTGCGCTCGGCGTCGAACAGGCCCTCGGCGGCGAGCTTGCGCCGGCGCTCCTCCAGGAGCTTCAAGAGCGCCCCCTCGCCCGCCAACTCGAGGCGCTCGATGACGATCTGGTACTTCGAGCGGCCGGGATAGGTGGTGAGCCGGCCGGTGGCGATCACCTCCAGGCCGTCCTCGGGCGCCAGGCCGAGGCGCGCCGCCGTGCCGCGCCAGCACACCGCGTCGAGCACCGCCTGCTCGTCCTTCAGCGTGAGATAGAGGTGGCCGGAGGCGGCCCGCTTGAAGCCGGAGATCTCGCCGCGCACGCGCACCCGCTCGAAGTTGCCCTCGACCACCCGCTTCACCGCCTGGGACAGCTCCGAGACCGAGAACTCGGGCAGATTGCCCCCGGCCGGGGGCGCCTCTGGGCTGGGGAAGCGGGGCTTGGAGGTCACGGACTCGGCTGAAAATGGCTTCTGGAGTCGGGCGCTTATGCTACAAGACCGCGTCTGACGCAACCAGAGCGGTCTTGACGCTCGGGGCGAGGGGAAGCGCCATGCGCATACTGGTGGTGGGGGGCGGCGGTCGCGAGCACGCGCTGTGCTGGGCGATCGCGGCTTCGCCCTTGTGCGACCGGCTCTTTTGCGCGCCGGGCAACGCCGGCATCGCCCGCGAGGCGACCTGCGTGCCGATCGGCGCCGAGGACGTCGAGGCGCTGGTCGCCTTCGCCCGCGACGAGGCGATCGACTTCGTGGTGGTCGGCCCCGAGGCGCCCCTGGTGCTGGGCCTGGCCGACCGTCTGGCCGAGGCCGGCATCAAGGCCTTCGGCCCGAGCGCCGCCGCCGCCGCGCTGGAGGGCTCCAAGGCCTTCATGAAGGACCTCTGCGCCAAGTACGGCATCCCGACCGCCGCCTACGCCCGCTTCGCCGACGCCGACGCCGCCAAGGCCTATCTGCGCGAGCGCGGCGCGCCGATCGTCGTCAAGGCCGACGGGCTCGCCGCCGGCAAGGGCGTGACCGTCGCCGCGAGCCTGGCCGAGGCCGAGGCGGCGGTCGACGCGGCGCTGGTCGAGGGCGCGTTCGGCGCGGCCGGCGCCGAGGTCGTGATCGAGGAGCGCCTGGTCGGCGAGGAGGCGAGCGTCTTCGCCCTGGTCGACGGCACGAGCGTGCTGCCGCTCGCCTCGGCCCAGGACCACAAGGCGGTGGGCGACGGCGACACCGGGCCCAACACCGGCGGCATGGGCGCCTACTCGCCGGCGCCGGTGGTCAGCGACGAGGTGGCCCGCCGGGCGATGACGGAGATCCTCGAGCCGACGGTGCGCGCCATGCGCGAGGAGGGCCGGCCCTTTCGGGGGGTGCTCTACGCCGGCCTGATGATCACCGCCGAGGGCCCCAAGCTCTTGGAGTACAACGTGCGCTTCGGCGACCCGGAGTGCCAGGTGCTGATGGCGCGCCTCAAGTCCGACCTGCTGCCGGCGCTGATCGCCACCAGCGACGGCGTCCTGGAGAGCTTCGATCTGCGCTGGCACGACGAGGCGGCGCTGGTCGTCGTCCTGGCCGCCAAGGGCTATCCCGGCGCCTACCGGAAGGGCACCGTCATCCGCGGCGTCGAGGCGGCCGAGGAAGACGAGCGGGTGGTCGTGTTCCACGCCGGCACCAAGGCCGGCGACGACGGCGCCCTCGTCGCCGACGGCGGCCGGGTGCTCGGCGTGACGGCGCTCGGCGCCACGGTGGCCGAGGCCCAGCGCCGCGCCTACGCCGCCGTCGACCGCATCGACTGGCCCGAGGGCTTCTGCCGCCGCGACATCGGCTGGCGGGCGCTCGAGGCCTGAGCCGCACGGGGAGAAACGCCGATGGACCTGCCGACGCTCGCCGGCATCGAGGAAGCCGAGGCCCGGATCCGCCCGCACCTGCCGGAGACGCCGCTGGTCCGCTCGGAGATCCTGTCCCGGGCGCTCGGCGCCGACGTCTGGCTGAAGCTGGAGACGGTGACGCCGATCGCCTCCTTCAAGCTGCGCGGCGCGCTGGCCGCCATCTCACGCGCCCGCGAGCACGGCGGCATCGCCGCCGCCTGCACCAGCTCGACCGGCAACCACGGCCAGGGCGTCGCCTACGCGGCGCGCCTCTTGGGCCTGGCCGCTGACATCTTCCTGCCGGCGGCGCCCAACCCGGTGAAGCGGGCGATGATCGAGGCCTTCGGCGGCGTCACCCACGCCGTCGGCCACGACCTCGACGCCGCCAAGGCCGAGGCGATCGCCTATGCCGCCGACGCCGGCACCCTCTTCGTCGACGACGGCGAGAGTCTCGACCTGATGGAGGGCGCCGGCACCGTCGGCCTGGAGGCGGCGCGGGCGCTGCCCGAGATCGACGCCGTCTTCGTGCCGATGGGCAGCGGCACCCTCGCCACCGGGGTCGCCACCGCCGTCAAGGGCCTGCAGCCCGGCGCCAAGGCGATTGCGGTCCAAGCCAAGGGCGCGCCGGCCATGGTCGAGAGCTTCCACGCCGGGCGGGCGATCGAGAGGCCGGCCGAGAGCACCGCCGACGGCCTGATCTGCCGGGTCCCGGCCGCCCGCGCCCTGGCCGGCCTGCTCGCCACCGTGGACGACGCCATGACCTGCTCGGACGCGCAGCTCCTGGCCGGCGTGCGCACCCTCGCCGACTGCGCCCACGTGCTGGTGGAGCCGGCCGGCGCCGCCGGCCTCGCCGCCGCCTGGGCCGGGCGCGGCGCGCTCGCCGGCAAGCGCATCGTCCTCGTCCTGACCGGCGCCAACATCACCGAGGAGCAGCTCGCCGCCGCTTTGGCCCAACCGCCGCTCTTCACCCTGCGCCAGGCCATGGAGGCCTGAGGAGCGCCGCGCGCCGGGGCGCGGCGCCGGCGCCGGCGCCGCGGCTACAGCACGCTCAGATCGACCGCGCGCTGCCGGCCCAGCCAGATGGCGTGGTCGCCGTGGTCGCTCCGGTCGTCGCCGGTCTCGGGATGGATGAAGACGGTGAGGCCGCGCCGGTTGAGGGCGAGCCAGGGGACGATCTCGCCGAAGATCTCGGGGCGGAAGGCGATCTGGAAGCTGGCCATGGGATGCGGGCCGACCGGCGCGTCGTGCCAGCGCCCCAGCCGGGTCTCGAAGCGCGCCGCCACCCCGTCGCGCAGCGCCGCCGCCAAGGGCTTGCTCGCCGCGTCGTAGTAGACGTGGGCATGGTAGCCGGTGATCACCGCCGTCGTCGTGTCCGCCCGCTCGCTCATCCCGCTCCGCTCCGATGGCCCCGCTGCCCGCATGGTCGCGCCGCCGCCGCTCGTCGGCAAGCAGGCAGACAAATGCGAAAGGGCGCCGGATCCAACATTGCCCCGCTCATTCGAATCGCTCGGGCCAGCGACGCGCCGCGTGCAACACCCGAACAATCTCGATACGGCTGGACTTGACCCGGTAGGGGATCAAGTAGGGCAGCCCAATGACGACGAGCTCGCGCGTGCCCGACACCCGTCCGGGGCGACCGAGTCCCGGATGATCCCGCAGCGCCTTCACCCGCCCCTCGATCCGTTCGAGAACCTCGGCCGCCGAAGCCGGCTGTTCCGCCAGCAAGTAGTCGAAGAGCCGGTCGAGGTCCGCACAGGCTTCGGGCGACCAGAGGATCTTCAATCTCGATCCGCCGGGTCGTGTCGCCGGATCTTGGCCCGCACCTCGGCCATGACCTCGTCATGCGGACGCCCGGCCCCACGGTCGAGCGACGCCAGGCCCTCCTCGATCGCCTGGAGCTGCCAAGATTGCTCTTCGAGGTAGGCCTCCAGCGCCTGCTTGACGACGTAGTTTCGCGAGCGATCCAAGGCCTTCGCGAGCTTATCCAGGCGTTCGACCGTGCGGCGGTCGGTCCGAATTGTGATGGCTTCAGTGCTCATATCGATCGCTTTCGATATCGGATGTAATCAATGCCTAGCATACTTCGAGCGACCATGCAGGAACAGCGTGCAAGAACACCGCGCCTGAAAACCGCCCATGAACGCGGACGACCGCCCTGGCCCAGGCGCGAAAGCGACCTAGCGGCGGGCCTGGAAGAAGGCCCTCAAGAGCGCCCCGGCGCGGCGCTCCTGCACGCCGCCGACCACCTCGGGGCGATGATGGCAGGTCGCCTGGGCGAAGATCCGCGGCCCGTGCTCGACCCCGCCGCCCTTGGGGTCGTAGGCGGCGAAGACGAGCCGCCGCAGCCGGGCGAAGGCGATCGCCTGGGCGCACATCGCGCAAGGCTCCAGGCTGACGTAGAGATCGGCCTCGGTCAGACGCTTGGCGCCGAGCCGCCGGGCCGCGTCTCGGATCACCAGCAGCTCGGCGTGGGCGGTGGGGTCCTTGTCGGTCTCGACCCGGTTGTGGCCGCGGGCGAGAAGCGCGCCGCTCGCGGCGTCCACCAGGACGGCGCCCACCGGCACCTCGCCCGCGGCGGCGGCGGCCGCCGCCTCCTCGAGCGCCAGGTCCATGGGCGAGGGAGCTTCGTCGCGCTTGGCCATGGCGCGAGGCTGACCGCGCCCGGCCAGCCGGTCAAGCGCGCCGCGGCCGTCGGCGTTCGCAACCGGCGCGTCCCGCGTCGCTTCCAGTGTCGCTTCCAGCGTTGCGTCCGTGGGGCCGCCGTGCCACAAGTCGGGCCATGTCCGCGCGCCCGGCCATCGGCCTCACCCTGGATTTCGAGACGCCCCGTGAGTCGCCGCCGCGCGGCGGTCCGGTCCAGCCGTTCTACACGCTCCGGGAGAACTACTGCGCGGCCGTCGCCCGCGCCGGCGGCCTGCCGCAGCTCCTGCCCCACGAGGTGGCGCAGGCCGAGGCCTACGCCGACCGGCTCGACGGGCTGGTGGTGACCGGCGGCGATTTCGACGTCGATCCGGCCCTGTTCGGCGAGGCGGCGCGCCATCCCAGCGTCGAGACCAAGGACCGGCGCACCGCCTTCGAGCTGGCGCTGACCCGCGCCGCGCTGGCCCGCGACCTGCCGGTCCTGGGGATCTGCGGCGGCCAGCAGCTGCTGCACGTGGTCCTCGGCGGGCGCCTGATCCAGCACATCCCGGACGAGGTGCCGGGCGCCCTCGCCCACGAGCAGCCCAATCCGCGCAGCGAGCCGGGCCACGCCGTCGCCGTCGTGCCCGGCACCCTGCTGCACCGCATCTACGGGCTCGAGGACATGCAGGTGAACAGCGCCCACCACCAGGCGGCCAAGGACGCGCCGGACGGCGTGGTGATCAACGCCCGCGCCCCCGACGGGGTGATCGAGGGCATCGAGGCGCCGGCCTACCGCTTCTGCCTCGGCGTCCAGTGGCACCCGGAATACGCGGTGGCGGCGGGCGACGCCGCCCTCTTCGCGGCCTTGGTCGCCGCCGCGCGGCCGTCGAGGCGGCGCCCGTGAGCGCGCCCGAGGACAAGCCCGGCGTTGTGCCCGGCGGCGAGCGCATCGCCAAGGTGATCGCCCGCGCCGGCCTGTGTTCCCGGCGCGCCGCCGAACGGCTGATCGCCGAGGGCCGGGTCGCGGTCGACGGCCGGGTCCTGGACAGCCCGGCGGTCACCGTCGGCCCCGCCAATCGGGTGAGCGTCGACGGCCGGGCGCTGCCGGCGGCCGAGCCGCCGCGCCTGTTCCGCTACCACAAGCCGCCGGGCCTGGTGACCACCGCCCGCGACCCCCAGGGCCGCCCGACCGTGTTCGACCGGCTGCCGACCGGGCTGCCCCGGCTGATGCCGGTCGGCCGCCTCGACCTCGCCTCCGAGGGCCTGCTGCTGCTGACCAACGACGGCGCCCTCAAGCGCCGGCTCGAGCTGCCGGCGACCGGCTGGGCCCGGCGCTATCGGGTGCGGGTGTTCGGCCGGGTCGAGCCGGACCGCCTCGCGGCGCTCGCCAAGGGCTTGCGCGTCTCCGGCGTCGACTACGGGCCGATCGCCGCCCGGCTCGACTCCCAGCAGGGCGCCAACGCCTGGCTCACCATGTCCCTGAGCGAGGGCAAGAATCGCGAGATCCGCCGGGTCTGCGAGCACCTGGGCCTCCAGGTGAACCGCCTGATCCGCCTCGCCTACGGCCCCTTCCAGCTCGGCAAGCTGGAGCCCGGCGCGGTCGCCGAGGTGCCGGCGAAGGTGCTCGCCGAGCAGCTCGGCGAGGCGCCGCCGGCGCGCAAGATCGGCACCGCCAAGACGAAGCCCCGGCCCCGCAAGCCTGGCGACCGCGCGCGGGCCGCGCCGAAGGGCGGTCCAAAGGGCGGTCCGAAGAACAATCCGAAGGGCGGTTCAAACGACGGGCCGAAGCGCGGGCCCCCCGGCGCCGCGCCCGGGGGGCGGGCGAAATCCCATGCGCATCGTCGCCGGCCGGCATAGGGGGCGGCGCCTCGTCGCGCCCGAGGGGCTCGCCGTGCGGCCGACCGGCGACCGCGCGCGCGAGGCCCTGTTCGACATTCTCGCCAGTGGCCGGCTCACCGGCGGCGAGAGCGCGATCGCCGGCGCCGTCGTGCTCGACGCCTTCGCCGGCTCCGGCGCGCTCGGCCTCGAGGCGCTCTCGCGCGGCGCCGCCCACGCGGTCTTCCTGGAGAACGCCGCCGCCGCCCTGGCGGCGCTCGCGCGCAACCTGGCCAGCCTCGACGAGGGCGAGCGGGCCGACGTGCTGCGCGCCGACGTGCTGCGCCCGCCGCGCCCGCCGGCGCGGCTCCGGGCCTCGGGCTGCACGCTGGCGCTGCTCGACCCGCCCTACAACCAGGGCCTCGCCGGCCCGGCGCTCGCCGCCCTGGCGGCGGGCGGCTGGCTCGCGCCGGGGGCGCTGTGCGCGGTCGAGCTCATGGCCCGCGAGCCCTTCGAGCCGTCCGACGGCTTCGCCGGCCTCGAATCCCGCAAGTACGGCAAGGCGCGCCTCGAGTTCCTGCGCTGGCAGGGCTAACGCGGGAGCGCGGCGCGGCCCCTCCTGACGGCAGGCTGTCAGCAGGAGTGTGCTAAGGAGCGGATCGCAGAACCAGCGAAAGTGAAAACCCGTGCGCGGAGGATGGTTATGGCAGCGGAAATCCAGGACAAGCGCGGCTCCTGCCTGTGCGGTGCGGTGAAGTTCAGGGTCGCCGGCCCGCTGAAGCCGGTGATCGGCTGCCACTGCACGATGTGCCGCAAGCAGACCAGCCACTTCCTCGCCTTCACCGCCGCCTGGAACGAGGACTTGGAGCTGAGCGAGGACCGCGGCCTCAAGTGGTTCCGCTCGAGCCCGCACAGCCGTCGCGGCTTCTGCGGCGAATGCGGCTCGTTCCTGTTCTTCGCCACCGACGGCGACGACAAGACCGCGCTCGCCGCCGGCGCCATCGACGGGGACACCGGCCTCGCCATGGCCGCCCATATCTTCGTCGCCGACAAGGGCGACTACTACCGCCTGGACGACGGCTGCCCGCAGTATCCGCAGGGCGGCGACCGCGTGCCCATGCCGCCCAAATCGTGAGGCGCGCGGGGGCCCGGAGGGTCAGCGGCGAGGGTCAGCGGCGGCCGAACAGGCGCTCGATGTCGGCCAGCTTCAGCTCGACGTAGGTCGGCCGGCCGTGGTTGCACTGGCCGGAGTGGGGCGTCGCCTCCATCTGGCGCAGCAGCGCGTTCATCTCCGCGGCGTTCAACAGCCGCCCGGCGCGCACCGAGCCGTGGCAGGCCATGGTCGAGCAGACCGCCTCGAGCGACGACTGAAGCGCCAGCGCCTCGCCCAGCTCGGCCAGCTCGTCGGCGAGGTCGCGGACCAGGCCTTGAACGTCGACCTCGCCCAGCAGGGCCGGCGTCTCGCGCACCACCACCGCGCCGGGCCCGAAGGCCTCGAGCCGCAGGCCGATCCGGTCGAGCTCCTCGGCCCGGGCGGCGAGCCGTTCGGCGGCCGGCTCGTCCAGCTCCACCACCTCGGGCATCAGCAGCAGTTGGGAGGCGGCCCGGCCGGCGGCGAGCTGCGCCTTCATGCGCTCGTAAACCAGGCGCTCGTGGGCGGCGTGCTGGTCGACGATGACGATGCCGTCCTCGTTCTGAGCGACGATATAGGTGCCGTGAAGCTGCGCCCGCGCCGCGCCCAGGGGATAGGACTCGACCGGCGCCTCGCCGGCGCCGTTGGCCGCACCGTTTCGGGCCGCACCGTCTCGGGCCTCGGCGTCGCCGGCCGCCTCCGCCGCGCGCGCGCCCGGCTGGCGGGCGAGGCCCGGCAAGGGCGCATGGTAGGCGTCCGCCGCCTCGGCGAGACCGCGCGGCGGGCGCGGGCCGCCGCCGGCGCCATAGACCGGGCCGGCGGCCCAGCCAGAGCCCAGTTGGCCCGAGCCCTGCTCGCCCCATCCCGCTTTGCCCGGGGCGAAGGCCCCCAGGGCGGCGCGCGAGACCGTGGTCGAGGCCCGGTGGCCGGCCTCGGCCAGGGCATGCTTGGCGGCGCCGACGATCAGGCCGCGCACCAGGCCGGCGTCGCGGAACCGCACCTCGGTCTTGGCCGGATGCACGTTGACGTCGACCAGCTCCGGCGGCAGGTCGAGGAACAGCGCCAGCATGGGGTGGCGGTCGTGCGCCAGGAAGTCGCGATAGGCGCCCCGGACCGCGCCGTAGAGCAGCTTGTCGCGCACCGGCCGGCCGTTGACGAAGAGAAACTGGGCCTGGGCGCTGGCGCGGTTCAGGGTCGGCAAGCCGATGTGGCCGGTGAGCTTGAGGCCCTCGCGCTCGGCGTCGATCGCCAGGGCGTTCTCGGCGAACTCGCGACCGAGGATCGCCGCCAGGCGGCTCAAGCGGGATTCGAACAGCTCGCCCTGGGCCGCCGGCAGGTTGAGGAGGTCGCGGCGGCCGTCGGACAGCACGAAGCCGACCCCGGGGTGCGCCATGGCGAGCCGGCTGAGGGCGTCGCGCGCCTGCATCTGCTCGGCCCGGGCGGACTTGAGGAACTTGAGCCGCGCCGGCGTGGCGTAGAACAGATCGCGCACCTCGACCCGGGTGCCGCGGCCGAGCGCCGCCGGCTCGACCGCGCCCTTGCGCCCGCCCTCGACCGAGAGGCTCCAGGCCTCGCCGGCCCCGGCGGCCCGGCTGGTGACGGTCATGCGGCTGACCGCGCCGATCGACGGCAGGGCCTCGCCACGGAAGCCGAGGGTGGCGATGTGGACCAGGTCGTCTTCGGGCAGCTTCGAGGTGGCGTGGCGCTCGACGGCGAGTTCGAGCTCCTCGGGCGACATGCCGCAGCCGTCGTCGCTGACCGCAAGATAGCTGCGCCCGCCGTCGTCCAGCACCGCCTCGACGTTGCGCGCGCCCGCGTCGAGGGCGTTCTCCAGGAGCTCCTTGAGGGCGGCGGCCGGCCGCTCGACGACCTCGCCGGCGGCGATCCGGTTGACCAGGGTCTCCGGCAGCAGGCGCAGGCTCATGACGCGGCCTCCGGCCAGCGGTGCGCGCCGCCCGTCTCGGCGAGACGGCGCGCGATCGGCCGGTCGTGGATCATGGCTGACATCTGGCGGCACCCCACGGCGCGCGTAGCCTAGCAGAGCCGCCGCCGGCTCAAAAGCCGGGGCGCGGGCGTCAGGATTCTCCGGGCGAGTCGGTTCAGCCGCTCTCGTCCGCCGCCGGCTTTTCGGGCGCGACTCCGTCCGGCCGCCCGACGATCACCACGGTGAGGTCCTCCGGGCGGAACAGCTCCCGGGCGACGCGCTGGGCCTGCTCGGTCGACACCGCCTCGATCAGGTCGTTGCGGAGGTTTACGTAGTCGATGCCGAGATCGTCCAGTTGGATGCCCAGCAACATGCCGGCGATGTTGCCGGTGCTGGAGAAGCGCAAGGGGTAGGAGCCGGTGAGAAAGGTCTTGGCGTCGTCCACCTCCTCGGCCGTCGGGCCCGATTCGCCCATGCGCGCCCATTCCTCGCGGATCACCGCCAGCGACTCGCCGACGCGCGCGTTCGCGGTCGCCACGCCGCCCTGGATCGTCGCCGAATGCTCCATGGGCTGGAGGTAGGAGTAGACCGAGTAGGCCAGGCCCCGCTTCTCGCGCACCTCGTCGTAGAGGCGCGAGCTGAAGCCGCCGCCGCCGAGGATGTGGTTCGCCACGTAGGCCGCGTAGAATTCCGGGTCCTGGCGCCGCATGCCGCCGTGGCCGAACAACACGACGCTCTGCGGCAGGTCGCGTTCGATGACCAGCACCTCGCCCTGGCCCTGGGGTTCCACCTCGGGCAGGTCGAACGGCGCGGCCTCGCCCGGAAGGCCGGCGAAGGCCCGGTCCAACAGCGCTCCCAGCTCCTCGGGCGTCACGTCGCCGACCACGGCGATCTTCAGCGCGTCCAGCGCGAAGCGTTCGGCGACGAAACGCCGCATGTCCTCGACCGTGATGGCCTCGATGGTTTCGGGCGTGCCGCGGACGGGCCGGCTGTAGGGGTGGCCGGGGAACATCAGCTCGCGCAGCGCGCGGCTCGCGATCACGTTCGGGTCCTCCGAGTCCCGGGCGAGCTGGACCTGGATCTGGCTGCGGATGCGCGCCACCGGCTCGTCGTCGAAGCGCGGCTGGCTGAGCGCCAGGCGCAGCAGGTCGAACGCGGTCTCCCGGTTCTCGGTCAGCGTGCGCAGGCTGCCCTGGAAGGATTCCAGCCACACATCGAAGCTGAGCCCGATGGCCAGGTTCTCCAGCTTGGCTTGGAAGGCCTGGGAATCGAGCTCGCCGGCGCCCTCGTCGATCAGGCCCGACACCATGTAGGCCAAGCCTTCCTTGCC
>JAWWCG010000057.1:0-11318 GCA_033720555.1 Kiloniellales bacterium
GACCTTCCGCTCGGCCGGCGTCGACCCGGCGCTGTGCCTGCACCTGGCGATCGGCACCTCGCTCAGCGTGATCGTGCCGACCTCGCTGCGCTCGTTCCGCGCGCATCGGGCGCGCGGCGCGGTCGACACGGCGCTGCTCAGGTCCATGGCGGCGCCGGCCGTCGCCGGCGTCGTGCTCGGCACCCTGGTCGCCCGCTACGCCGACGAGACCGCCCTCAAGGCGATCTGGGCCGGCTGCGCGACGCTGATGTCGGCCAAGCTCTACTTCGGCCGCGAGAGCTGGCGGCTCGGCGCCGAGGTCCCAGGCAACCCCGGCCGGGGCCTCTACGCCGGCTTCGTCGGCCTGATCGCGACGCTGATGAGCATCGGCGGCGGCGCCTTCATCACCACCTTCATGACGCTCTACGGCCGGCCGATCCACCAGGCGGTGGCGACCGCCGCCGGCTTCGGCCCGATCGTCGCCATCCCCGCCACGCTCGGCTTCGTGTGGGCCGGCTGGCAGGCGGCCGGCCTGCCGCCGGGCTCGCTCGGCTACATCAACCTGCTGGGCACCGCCATGATCGTGCCGGCGAGCGTGCTGGCGGCGCCGCTCGGCGTGCGCCTCGCCCACGGCATCTCGCGGCGCAAGCTGGAGCTCGCCTTCGCCACCTTCCTGGCGCTGGTCGCCCTGCGGTTCCTCGTCAGCCTGCTGGCCTGAGGCGCCTCACGGCCGGCGGTCGTCCGTGAGGGCGATGGTGAAATTCGCGCTGGCGTTGACATAGAGCATGAGCGGCTGGCCGTTGTTGTGGTTCTGGATCTGGGTCGAGAGGTTGAGGTTGGTGAGCCGGCAGGACTCGGCGATCACCGAGCGCATGACCTCGCATTCGTCCCGCGCCAGGCGGTAGAGCGACAGCCGGCCGTTCTTCTGGGTCTGCGCGAGCGCCTCCTCCGAGAGGTCCGGCAGGGGCAATTGGGTGTTGAAGTTGACCGAGACGTTGACGACCCGGGTCGGCGGGAAGGCCGAGGACTGGGCGGCGGCCGGCGCCGACGGCAGGACGAGAGCAAGCGGGGCGAGGGCGAGCAGGACGGCAAGGACGAACGAGACGCGGACCGGCAAAGTGATCGCTTTCATGTCGGGCTCCATCGAAATGACCGCCCCCCCGGGAAAATTTTTTCCCAGGCGCATTGGCTCATTCCACAAGGGCCGATCTTTGACCGTCGCGTGTCGACTTTAGGGCGCCAGAGGCGCGGGCGGACTGGCCTCACAGCACGTACCAGAGCAGGGCCGGCAGGGTGAGGAACGAGAGCGCGGTCGAGACCACGATGACGCCGGCGACCTCGGCCGGGCGGGTGTTGTAGATCGAGGCGTAGAGGAAGTTGAACACGGCCACCGGCATGGCGCATTCGATGATCAGCACGCCGCGCGCCGTGCCCTCGAGGCCCAGGGCGTAGGCGAAGGCGACGCCGACGGCGAAGCCCATCGCCAGCCTGAGCACGGAGAGGGCGAAGCTGCGCGCCATGCCGGTCATCTGAAGCTGCGCCAGGGAGACCCCGAGGGTGATCAGCATCAGCGGGATCGCGAAGCCGCCGATCAGGTCGAGGGTCTTGGTGAGCCACAGCGGCATCGAAAGGCCGGCGGCAAGCACCGCGAGCGCCGCCAGGGTCGCCCAGACGAGCGGCATCTTGAAGGGCGCGCTGAGGCTGGACGAGCGCGAGGCGATCGCCGGGCCGAGGGTGAAGCCGAGCACCGCGGTCACCGTGAAATAGGGGATCGCCAGCGCCAGGCCCTCCGGCCCGAAGGCGAGCAGGCAGAGCGAGAGGCCCATGTTGCCGGTGTTGGCGAAGGTCATGGCCGGCAGGAAGACCCTGAGCTCGAGACCGGCCAGGCGGAGCGCCAGCGCGCCGATCGCGGCGAAGGCGAGCGTGCTGGCGACCGCCGCCGAAGCCATGATGGCGAAGGTGGCCCAGTCGACCTCGGTCTCGACCAAGCCGACGAAGACCAGGCTGGGGAAGCCGACGTTGGTGACCAGCCGGGTGATGAAGACGGTTTCGTAGGCGATGCCGCGCTTCGCCCAGACCAGCCCGATGGCGGCGCAAAAGAAGACCGGGGCGATGACCGTGAAGATTTGCGACAGCACGGGCGGGAGAGGTCCTATGTCAGGCGAGCCTGCCGACACTCTCCCCGCATCGCCCGGCGCTGTCCAGGCGGGGCCGCGACATCAAGCTGCGCTCGGCGCCGCCAGCGGCCGAGCCGCGAGGCGCGCGACGACCGCGCGACGGCCGCCCTCGGGCGGGCCGCAGGCTAGCCGACGATCTCCTCGTCGGAGAAGAAGAACGCCACCTCGCGCCGGGCGTTCTCCGGCGAGTCCGAGCCGTGCACTGAATTGGCCTCCAGGGACTCCGCGAACTCGGCGCGGATCGTGCCCGGCGCGGCGTCGGCCGGATTGGTCGCGCCCATGACCTCCCGGTTGAGGGCGACCGCGCCCTCCGCCTCCAGCACTTGGACCACCACCGGACCCGAGGTCATGAAGGTGCAGAGCGAATCGTAGAACGGCCGCTCCTTGTGGACGTCGTAGAACTGCTCGGCCTGCTCGCGGGTCAGGCGGATCCGCTTCTGCGCCACGATGCGCAGGCCCGCCTGCTCCAGGCGCGCGTTAATCGCGCCGGTCAGGTTGCGCCGGGTGGCATCCGGCTTGATGATCGACAAGGTCTGCTCGACGGCCATGGGCAACGCCCCCTTCCTTGATCTTGGCTCCGGGTCTCGGCCCCGGGTCCCGGGTGCCGCGGCCTTATAGCGGCAACCGCGGGGCGCGGCAATCGGCTTGCCGACTTTTGCCGGCGGGGCGGCTTTCGCCGACGGGCCGGGGCGTGCTATCACCCGGCCCGCCATGCTGAACGTGAACGACCTGACCTATCGGGTGGCCGGCCGCGTGCTGTTCGACCGGGCGACCCTGGCGGTCCACAAGGGCGAGCGCGCCGGGCTCGTCGGGCCCAACGGCAGCGGCAAGACCACCCTGCTCAAGCTGATCGCCGGCGAGCTGCAGCCGGACGCCGGCAGCGTCTCCCTGCCCCGCGACCAGCGCCTCGGCCGGGTCGCCCAGGACGCGCCGTCCGGCCCGGAGAGCCTGCTGGACACGGTGCTCGCCGCCGACCCGGAGCGCACCGCCCTGCTGGCGGAAGCCGAGACCGCCCGCGAGCCCGCGCGCATCGCCGAGGTTCACGAGCGCCTGGCCGACATCGACGCCGCCAGCGCGCCGGCCCGCGCGGCGCGCATCCTGGCCGGCCTCGGCTTCGACGAGACGGCCCAGCAGGGGAGCTGCCGGGCGCTGTCGGGCGGCTGGCGGATGCGCGTCGCCCTGGCGGCGCTGCTGTTCTCGGAGCCGGACCTGCTGCTGCTCGACGAGCCGACCAACCATCTCGACCTCGAGGCGACGCTGTGGCTGGAAGGCTATCTCCGCGCCTATCCAGGGACGGTGCTGCTGGTCTCCCACGACCGCAACCTGCTCAACCAGGTGGCCAAGCGGATCATCCACCTCGAGGACCTCAAGCTGGTCGCCTACAGCGGCAACTACGACCGCTTCGAGCGCACCCGCAGCGAGCGCCTGGCGCGCCAGGCCGCCATGCAGAAGCGCCAGGCCACCCAGCGGCGACACATCCAGGCCTTCGTCGACCGTTTCCGCTACAAGGCCAGCAAGGCCCGCCAGGCCCAGTCGCGGCTGAAGGCGCTGGCCCGCATGGAGCCGATCGCCTCGGTGATCGAGCGGCGGACGGTCGACCTCACCTTTCCCGAGCCCGAGGCCCTCGCCCCGCCGCTCCTGACCCTGGACGGCGTCGCGGCGGGTTACCAGGCGGACCGGCCGGTGCTGCGCGGGCTCGACCTGCGCCTCGACAGCGACGAGAGGGTGGCGCTCTTGGGCGCCAACGGCAACGGCAAGACCACCTTCCTGCGGCTGCTGTCCGGCGCGCTCGCGCCGCAGGCCGGCAAGATTGTGCGCTCCGGCAAGCTGCGGGTCGGCTACTTCGCCCAGGACCAGGCCGAGCAGCTCGACCCCGGCGCCACCGCGCTGAGCCTGATCGCCCGCCTGCTGCCCAAGGCCCGGGAGGCCGAGCAGCGCGGCCACCTCGGGCGCTTCGGGCTGACCGGCGAGCGCGCCCTGGTCGAGGTCGGGCGGCTGTCCGGCGGCGAGAAGGCGCGCCTGGTGTTCGCGCTCAATAGCTGCGCCAGCCCGCACCTCCTGCTGCTCGACGAGCCGACCAACCACCTCGACGTCGACGCCCGCGAGGCCCTCGTCCACGCGCTCAACGACTTTCCCGGCGCCGTGGTCCTGGTGAGCCACGATTCCCACCTGATCGAGCTGATCGCCGACCGCCTGTGGCTGGTCGCCGAGGGCACGGTGGCGCCGTTCGACGGCGACCTCGACGACTACCGCCGCCAGCTGCTCGAGCAGCGCCGGGACGAGCGCGCCGCGGCGCGCCGGCGCGCTACCGAAAACCGGGCCGAAAGCCGGGCCGACAGGCGGGCGGACAAGCAGGCGGACCAGCGGGAGAAGAAGGGCGACGGCACCGGCGAGCGCCTCAAGCCGAAGGACCGCCGGCGCGCGGCCGCCGAGGCCCGCGAGGCGCAGGCCTCGCTCAGGCGCGCGGCCCGCGCCGCGGAAAGCCGGGTCGAGCAGCTCACGCGGGAGTGCCGCGAATTGGAGGCCCGCCTCGCCGACCCGCGCGTCTACGACGGCGATCCGGCGCGTCTCGAGGCGCTGCAGGTGCGTTACGGCGCGGCGCGCCAGGCCTTGTCGGAAGCGGAATCCCGCTGGCTGACCACCCAGGAGGCCTTGGAGCAGTCGTGAGCGCCGCGGGGGGCCGGCGGGTCGGGCGGCTATTTGGTGAGCTCGATCGCGCTGCGGCTCGAGACCTCGAGGCCGGCGAGGCAGTCGACCGGCGCGCCGTCCTCGGCGCGGCATTGCGGGAAGTCGTTGACCAGCACCCGGCTCAAGTCGCCGCACGGGCCGCCGTAAAGGTGGAACTGGGCGACCCGCGTCTTGCCGTTGGGCAGGGGCGCCATATCGATCGTGACCCGCCGGACGATCACGCCCTCGGCGTCGAACAGGAACAGGTCGAGGTTGAAGCGGTCGAGCGTCGCGCCGAGGTTGTTCTGGAACAGGAAGGACGCCATGCAGCCGCCGTCGAAGTCCTCGACCTTGTTGAGCTCGATGGCTAGGCCGTCCTGGGCCCGCGCCGGCGCCGCCCCGAAAACGATCCCCGCAACGATTCCCGCCACGATTGCCGCCGCGAATGCCATGGCGAGGCCGACCCGCCCGCGCTGTCGCGAGCGCGGCCGCCGGCCCCCCCGTGGCGGTGCCAGGCGCGTCCCAGCCTGCTGCATCGGCCACCCCCGATCCGTCCGGCGGCGAGTGTAGCATAAGCGCCGCGGCCTGGTAGCCGGCGGATCGCCGCCGCCGGTGCCGGGGAGACGGGCGGGGAGACCGGCGGGGCGGCGGGCGGCGGATTAACGGGCGCGCCGCTCAGGCCTGCTTGTCCCAGCCGCCCTCGCCCTGCTGCCAATAGGTGACCTCGTGCCCGGCCGCCTTGTAGGCGCGCCACGACTCGCGCGCCGTGGCGACGGCGGCCTCGTCGGCGCCGTCGAACAGGATGGCGCAGACGTCGTAGGCCGCCAGGCGCTCGGAGGTCGCGCCGTCGGTCAGGAAGAGCACCTGCGCGCCGTTCGGGTTCTCGTCCCGGGCGGTCAGCCAAACCGGCTGGTCCTCGGCGAAGCCGTCCTTCTCCGAGCCGTGCGGCAGGAAGCCGCGGTCCTGCCAGGTCCAGAGATGGCCGGTCAGCGCCTCGACCCGCTCCTGGGAGCCCGCCATCACCACCGCGCGCTGCTTGCGCTCGAGGGTCTTCTCGAGCATGACCGGCAGGACGGCCTCGAGGCGCGAGCGCGTCAGGTGGTAGAACCGGACGTCGGTCATGGGACTCGCGCTGCCATGGCGCTCAGGCCTCGTAGTGGTCCTTCACCAGGCGGTTCAGCAGGCGCACGCCGAAGCCGGTGCCGCCCTTGGGCACCGTCGGCTTGGCCTTGGTCGACCAGGTCACCCCGGCGATGTCGAGATGAGCCCAGGGCGTGTCGTCCTTGATGAAGCGCTGCAGGAACTGCGCCGCCGTGATCGAGCCCGCCGAGCGGTTGCCGACGTTCTTCACGTCGGCGGCGTCGGAATCGATGATCTTGTCGTAGGCCTCGCCCAGGGGCATGCGCCAGAGCGGCTCGCCGACCTTCTTGCCGGCCGCGGTCAGGCGCTCGGCCAGCTCGTCGTCGTTGCTGAACAGGCCGGCGTGCTCGTGGCCGAGGGCGACGATGATGGCGCCGGTCAGGGTGGCCAGGTCGACGATCGCCTTGGGCCGATACTTCTCCTGCACGTACCAGAGGGCGTCGGCCAGCACCAGGCGGCCTTCGGCATCGGTGTTGAGCACCTCGACGGACTGCCCCGACATGGAGATCACGATGTCGCCGGGCCGCTGGGCGGTGCCCGAGGGCATGTTCTCGACCAGCCCGCAGACGCCGACGGCGTTGACCTTGGCCTTGCGCCCCGCCAGCGCCTGGAACAGGCCGATCACCACGCCGGCGCCACCCATGTCCCATTTCATGTCTTCCATGCCGGCTGCCGGCTTGATCGAGATGCCGCCGGTGTCGAAGGTGACGCCCTTGCCGACGAAGGCGATCGGCCGCTCGGCCTTGGCGCGCGACGCGCTCGCGCCGTTCCACTCCAGGATCAGGAGCTGCGGCTCGTGGGCGGAGCCTTGGCCGACGCCGAGCAGCGCCCCCATGCCGAGCTTCTTCATCTCGGCGACGCCCAGGGCGCGGACCTTGACGCCGAGCTTCTGGAGCTGCCTGGCCCGCTGCACCAGGGTTTTCGGATAGATCACGTTGGCGGGCTCCGAGACCAGGTCGCGAGTCAGATGCACGCCGGCCGCCACCTTGTCGAAGGGCGCGAAGGCGCGCCGCGCCGCCGCCGCGTCCTCCGCCAGGATGCTCAGCTTCTCCAGGGGTTTCTTGCGGTCGGGCTTCTTCTTCGTCTTGTAGCGGTCGAAGCGGTAGGACTGCAGGCGCGCGCCGTAGCCCAGGTGGCCGGCCGAGGCGGCCGCCGCCTTCTTGTCGCCGCCGAGCGAGTCCACCGCCACCGCCGCCTCGACCTCGCCGACGCTGTCCAAATGGCCGACGATGACGCCGCCGATGCCCTGCAGATCGCGCCCCTGGAGCTGCTTGGGGTCGCCGATCCCCACCAGGACCAGGCGGCTGTTGTCCAGCCCGGAGGGCGCGAGCAGATCGAGCAGCTCGTCTTTCTTGCCTTTGAAATCGTTGGCTTTCATGGCCCGGGTCAGGGCGCCGCCCGTGGCCTTGTCGAGCGCCTGGCCGCTGCTCAGGAGTTTGCCATCTGCCGCCACGAGAAGGGCCAGCGCCCCGCGCTTCGGCAGACGCATGGCGGAAAACGTGATCTTCATGTAACGCCTCGTCTCGGTTTGTGGATTTGGCTGTCTGGCGTGGCGCCGCGGCCGATCCGGGCCCCGGCGGGCCTGCTCACGGGGCCGTCCCGCCCATCCTTTGATTCAGGAAACATCGAAGCCTTCGCCTCTCAGATCGGACAACGCTCAGGACCGGGCCACCCTCCCCGATAGACGGACATCGCGGGGTCCGGACACTTGGGGGAGCGACGCGCCGCCGCCCTGGCGCGATGCTCGCCCGCGCCACCACGCCCGCGCCACCACGCCCGCAACGCCGCGCCCGAAACGGTGCGCCCAGAACACTGCGCCAGCTGCGGCGCCTGAGATTGCGCCAGGGAATTCGCTGGGGATTACATGGCCGATAACGCCGGCTCTGTCGACCGCTTTATCGCGCCGCGCCGGCGAGGACCGGGCGTGATCGCGCCGACCCTGGCGCGGCACGCATTGTTCCCGGCCGCTCGAAACCTTATAGTCGCCCGCGAATCGGCAAGCGCCGCACCCCCGATTTCCGCCGCCGAGACGAACAACGTGATCACGGGACCCAGACTGAGACGCACCGTTCGCGCCGCCGCCGCCGCCGCCGCCACCGCCGCGCCCATCGCCGCGCCCATCGCCCTCGCGCTGGGCGTGCTGCTCGCGGGGTGGCAGGCCGGGCGCTCGAGCGCCCAGGCGCAGGACACGCTGCGGGCCGTCGCCGTGGTGAACGACGAGGTGATCTCGATCCTCGATCTCGACATGCGCACCAAGCTGGTCGCGCTGTCCGCCGGCCTGGAGGTAACGCCGGAGGTCCAGGCCCGCCTGCAGCAGCAGGTTCTCAGGCGCCTGATCGACGAGCGGCTGCAGCTCCAGGAGGCCAAGCGCCTCGACATCGAGGTCAGCGACCAAGAGGTCGCGGACACGGTGGCGGAGATCGCCGAGAACAACAAAATGTCGATCCCACAGTTCGAGAACATGCTGAAGAGCCGGCAGATCCTGCCGTCGACCTTGAACGATCAGGTCAAGGCCGAGCTCGCCTGGCGGAAGGTGGTCGGGGTCCGCTTGGTGCCGAACATCATCATCGGCGACGAGCAGATCGACGAGGTGGTGGCCCGGATCGAGGCGGGCCGCGGCGGCTCGCAGGTCAATCTGTCGGAGATCTACCTGGAGGTGGACAGCGCCGAGGCGGAGGACGAGGTGCGCACCGCCGCCCAGAACCTCATGGAGGAACTGCGCGCCGGCGGAGATTTCGCCGCCCTCGCCGGCCAGTTCTCTCAGTCCGCCACCGCCGCCCAGGGCGGCAACATCGGTTGGATCGAAGAGGCGCAGCTGCCCGAGGAGCTGCTGCCCAGCGTGCGCCAGATGCGGCCCGGCGAGGTCCGCGGACCGGTGCGCGGGCTGACCGGCTACTACATCCTCCACCTGAGGGACCGCAAGCCGATCAGCGGCGGCGCCGACGCGGTTCGTTTGACGCAGATCTTCATCGATGGGCCGGCCAACGGCCAAGACGGGGCGGCCGCGCAGATGGCGGCGGCGGAAAGCCTGCGCGCGCAGATCGATAGCTGCGAAAGCGCCAACCGGGTGGCCGAGGCCTCCGGCGCGCCCGGCTCCGGCGACCTCGGCATGCTGCAGGTGGCCGACCTGTCGCCGCAGCTCAAGGGGCTGGTCCTGTCGCTGCCGCTCGAACAGCCGAGCGACCCGGTGAACATCGCCGGCAATTTGGTCATCCTGGTGGTCTGCGAGCGCGAGGGCGGGGAGATCGACCGGGAGCGGATCCAAAGAAACCTGATGGCCCAGCGGGTCGAGATCCAGGCGCGGCGCTATCTCCGCGACCTGCGCCGCGAAGCCAACGTGGACCTGCGTCTGTGAGCGACCAGGGGCGCGCGCGGGACGGTCTTCCGGCGCTTGCGCTCAGCATGGGCGAGCCGGCCGGCGTCGGCGGCGAGCTGGCGCTGATGGTCTGGCATCGCCGCGACGCCCAGCCGGTGCCGCCGTTCTTCCTGATCGACGACCCCGATCGCCTATCTCGGCTCGCCGCCCGACTCGGGCTCGAGGTCGCGCTAGCGGAGCTGGGCGACGCGGAGGACGCCGAGGCCTGCTTCGCCGAGGCCCTGCCGGTTCTGCCACAGCCCTTGGGGCGGGACGTCGCGCCCGGCCGACCGCACCCGGACAACGCCGACTGCGTGCTCGGATCGATCGCCCGCGCCGTGGACCTGGCCTGCGCGGGGCGCGCCTCGGCCGTGGTCACCAACCCGATCCACAAGAAGGTGCTCTACGACGCCGGCTTCGCCCACCCCGGCCACACCGAGTACCTGGCCGAGCTGGCCGCCGCGGCCTGCGGCGGCGCGCCGGTCCGGCCCGTCATGATGCTGGCCTGCCACGAGCTGCGCGTCGTGCCGGTGACGGTCCATCTGCCGCTCAGGGACGCGGTCGCCGGCCTCAGCGCCGAGGCTATCGTGCACGCCGGGCGGGCGACCGCGGCGGCGCTGGAACGCGACTTCAGGATCGCCGAGCCCCGCCTGGCCGCGGCGGGCCTCAATCCGCACGCTGGCGAAGACGGCGCCCTCGGGCGCGAGGAGCTCGATATCATCGCCCCCGCCCTGGAGACCCTGCGGGGCGAGGGCGTTCGGGTGGAGGGGCCGGCGCCGGCCGACACGCTGTTCCACGAGCTGGCGCGCGAGCGCTACGACGCGGCGCTCTGCATGTATCACGACCAGGCGCTGATCCCCCTCAAGACCATCGACTTCGCCGAGGGCGTCAACATCACGCTCGGCCTGCCGTTCGTGCGCACCTCGCCCGATCACGGCACCGCCTTCGCCCTCGCCGGCACCGGGACCGCGGACCCCTCGAGCCTGATCGCCGCGCTGCGGACCGCGCACCAGATGGCGGTCAACCGCGCGGCGGCGGCCTAGCGCGGCCGTGGCCGAACCAGCGGAGCTGCCGCCGCTACGCGAGGTCATCGCGCGCCACGGTCTGCGGGCGCTCAAGTCCTACGGCCAGCATTTCCTGCTCGACCTCAACCTGACCCGGCGGATCGCCCGCGCCGCCGGCGAGCTGGGCGCGGGCACGACCATCGAGATCGGCCCCGGGCCCGGCGGGCTGACCCGCGCGCTCCTGGCCGAGGGCGCCGCCCGGGTGGTGGCGGTCGAGCGCGACCGGCGCTGCCTGGGCGCGCTGGCCGAGCTGGCCGCTGCCCGCCCCGGGCGCCTCGAGATCGTCCCCGGCGACGCCCTCTCGGTCGACGTCCGGCGGCTCGGCGACCCGCCGCGCCGGATCGTCGCCAACCTGCCCTACAACGTCGCGACCCCGCTGCTCGCGGCCTGGCTGACGGCGCTCTACGAAACGCCCGGCTGCCTCGAGCGCCTGGTGCTCATGTTCCAGAAGGAGGTCGCCCTGCGCCTGGCCGCGAGCCCCGGCGGCCGGGCCTACGGCCGCCTCACGGTGCTCGTGCGGTGGCTGGCCGAGGTCGCGCCGCTGTTCGACGTGCCGGCGCGCGCCTTCACGCCGCCGCCCAAGGTGACCTCCACCGTGCTACGCCTGGCGCCGCGGGCGGCGCCCGCTCATCCGGCGCGGCTCGCCGATCTCGAGCGGGTGACCGCCGCCGCCTTCGGCCAGCGCCGCAAGATGCTGCGCCAGAGCCTCAAGGCCCTGGGCGGCGAGCCGGGCGGCCTGCTGTCGGCCGCCGGAATCGACCCGACGGCGCGCGCCGAGGCGCTCGACGTGGCGGAGTTCTGCGCCCTCGCCCGGGCGTTGCACGCCCGCGACGAAAGCCAGGGCGATCGTTAGGGCATGTGCCACTCACGTGGCGTCGCACCGGCCCGCACCCCCGCTCGACCACCCGTTCCATTCCACGCTAGGGGTGGCCGGGC
>JAWWCG010000058.1:0-11204 GCA_033720555.1 Kiloniellales bacterium
AAGCGCTCGCGCACCCGGTCGAGCAGCCAGCAGAAGGCGTGCTCGCTGTCGGTGGTGCCGATCGGCCGGTAATGGCCGAGCTCGCGTCGCTTGACCCCCTTGAGCCGGCCGTTGTGGGCGAAGGTCCAGCTCCGCCCCCAAAGCTCGCGCATGAAGGGATGGGTGTTCTCCAGGCAGACCCGGCCGTTGGTCGCCCGGCGGATGTGGCAGATCACGTTAAGGCTCTTGATCGACTGGTTGCGCACCAGCTCGGCCACCTCGGACTGGCAGCTCGGATGGGGATCGTGGAACGCCCGACAGCCCCGGCGGTCGTAGAACGCGATGCCCCAGCCGTCGCGGTGCGGGCCGGTCCGCCCGCCGCGCTCGATCAGGCCGGAAAAGCTGAATCGGATGTCGGTCGGGACGTTGCAGTTCATGCCGAGCAGCTCGCACATGAGAGCGATTTTACCGTCCCGCCGGCCGCCGGCAAGCCGCCCCGGAAAGCCATCGCGCCAACCACCCCGGCAGCGGTCCCGCGCGGACCGGCGGCAAGAAAAAGGGCCGACGGCAAGAAAAAGGGCCGGAGGCGCGACTGCCTCCGGCCCGAACCTCCGGCGGATACTATGGAGAGAGGGGTCCTAAAGAGCCTCGGTCAACGACAGAGAGAGGCAATGGCCCGCCGGGAACATGAAAAACAACCACCGTAATCACTGCTGAAGTACTGAGGGGATCATAAAGCTTTATTCGAAAAAGTCAAGAATTATCAAATACAAATTAAAATAAAGTTGAGTATAATTCTCAGATATATTTACACGAATACTCTATAAATTCTTGAAAAATTCGCGACAAATTGTCGCATCGCGCCGTCACCCCGGGCGGCCAGCCGTGCGTGGACGACTGGGCGCGGACGACTGGGCGCGAACAGCTGGGCGCGGCGCCGGCCGATCCCTCGGGCGGGCGACGCGCCGGGACGGTGAGGTCGCTAGGATCTGGCTAGAAGGCGCGGCCGAGGCGCCGCATCGATTTCTCGACGTACTGCTGGTGATAGTCCTCGGCGCGGTAGAACGGCCCGGCCGCGACGATCTCCGTGACGATCGGCTTGCGGAAGTGCCCGGACTGCGCCAGGCGCGCCTTGGAGGCGGTCGCGGCGGCCTCCTGCTCGGCGTCGTGGAAGAAGATCGCCGAGCGGTACTGGGAGCCGACGTCGGGGCCCTGGCGGTCCTTGGTCGTCGGGTCGTGCAGCGCCCAGAAGGTGTCCAGCAGCTCGTCGTAGCTGACCCGCGCCGGATCGAACTGCAGCTCGACCGCCTCGGCGTGGCCGGTGCGCCCGCCGCACACCTCTTCGTAGCTCGGGTTCGCGGTCTCGCCGCCGGTATAGCCGACCGTCGTCTCGAAGACGCCGTCGACCTTGCGAAAGGTCGCCTCGACGCCCCAGAAACACCCCGCTGCGAAGGTTGCTTTCTGCATGTTTCCTATCTCCCTGGAGCCCGGCGTCGCGCCGCTCGCGGCGCCCGATGCTCCTGCAATATGGGGCCGGGCGCGCCCGAATTCACCGGCCCGACGATCAAGAGACCGCGAGCCGGCGCGTTAGGTTCGCTCGCCGCCCTGCAGGACGGAGAAGCGCACCGGCAGGACCCGGCGCTTCTCGATGGCGCCGTCGGCCGACTTCTCGATCAGGGTCAGGTACTGGCCGTTCAGCTCGGAGCCGAGCGGGATCACCATGCGGCCGCCGGGCTTGAGCTGCTCGAGCAAGGGAGTCGGCACGTGATCGAGCGCCTCCTTGACGATGATGGCGTCGAACGGCGCCTTCGACGGCCAGCCGTAGTAGCCGTCGCCGGCCTTGGCCGAGATCCGGTCGTAGCCGAGCCGGCGCAGGGTCGCCGCGGCGGAGAGCGCGAGCGGCTCGACCACCTCGACGCTGTAGACCCGGTCGACCAGACGCGCCAGCACGGCGGCGTGATAGCCCGCGCCGGTACCGGTCTCGAACACCGTGTCGCCGGGCTGTGGATCGATCAGGTGGGTCATCAGCGCCACCAGGAACGGTGCCGCCAGGTTCTGCGCGTGGCCGACCGGCAGGGGATGGTTGCCGTAGGCGTAGGGCTTCAGCTCCGGCGGCACGAAGTCGTGGCGAGGCACCTCGGCCATGACCTGGAGAATACGGGCGTCGATCTGCTCGACGCCGGTGACCTCGCTCGACAGCAGCGCCTCGATCTGGATCATCTGCACCATGACGGCGCGCGCCCGACCGTAATCGATGGCGCCGTCGCGCTGGGCCTCCTGGCCGCGCGCCGGCTGACCGAGGCCGGCGATCGCCGGCAGGACGCTCAACAGGAGGCAGAGGCCCGTCGCCCCCGCCGCAACACGCAACGATCTGCAACGCTTCCCCATGACGCTTAGTCTACGCGAGTTTCGCGCCGGCGTCTTGTCCCTCCGTGAAACGTGAAGCGAAAGCGGCGGCCGCCGGGAGGGCCGCGCGGATCAAGCGACGGCCGCCGCCTGGGCCTCCACCTGGGCCTCCAAGTGATCGACCAGATCTTGCGGCAGCGAAAGGCGGCTGGCCAAGGCCTCGAGATAGGCCTGCTCCATCGGATGATCGGGATCGATGGCGAGGCGCGATGCGAGATAAAGCTCGGCCGCCTGCTCCGGCCCCTCCGCCAGGCCGGCGACGTCCCGGAGACTGGGCGGCGCGCTGAGCGCGTCGAAAACGAAGGCCTTGTCCTCGGCGTCGAGCGGCAGCGCGCCCACCCGGTCGAAGATCTGGCGCTGCTCGTCCGGGCCGATGTGGCCGTCGGCGTTGGCCGCGGCGATCATCGCCAGCACCAGGGCCAGCTCGAACGGCTTGCCGTCGCGGGCCGGTGCCGCCTCCGGGCGGAATTTCGAGCCCGCGGGCGGCGGCTCGAAGGGCAGGGCGGCGGCCTGGGACGCCCGAGGCGCCGCCTGCCGACTCGCCTGCTGCCCTGGCTGCTGCCCCGGCTTCTGTCCGGCCTGCCAGTTCTGGTAGGCGCGATAGGCCAGGGCGCCGAGCGCCGCCGCGCCGCCGTAGCCCAGCGCCCCGCCGGCCAGCTTGCCGACGGTCTTGCGCGCCTTCTTGTTCCCGAGGAGCAGGCCGAGCACGCCGCCGGCGGCGAGCCCGCCGGCAACCCCGCCCATGCCGCTGTTCGCCAAGGAGCTCTTGGCGCTTTCGACGGCGCCGCCGGCGCTCCTGGCCGCGTCCGGGCCGAGAAACTGCTCGAGGATGCTCTGTGGGTTCATCTCCGTCCTCCCGAAAAGGTCGAACGATAGATGGGGTCGGGGCGGGCGCTTCGCAATCGCCGTCCGGGCGGCGCGCGGGACTCGCGGCCGGCGGGCTTGACCGTCGCGAAGGCCCGCCGCTAGCCTTGTCGCCGAGCGCAGCCGGGAGACCTGTCATGAGCGGCCAGGCAGCGAAGTTCCGCGTCGGCCAGGTGATTCACCACAAGCGGTTCGACTACCGCGGCGTCATCGTCGACGTCGACGCCACCTTTCAGGGCACCGAGGCCTGGTACGAGGCCATGGCCCGCTCGCGGCCGCCGAAGGACGAGCCCTGGTATCACGTCCTGGTGCATCGGGCGCAGCACATGACCTATGTCGCGGAACGCAACCTGGAGCCGGACGAGAGCGGCGAGCCGATCGACCATCCGGTCCTCGACCAGTTCTTCGACGAGCTGCGCGGCGGCGTCTACGTGCGCGACCGCACCCTCCACTGAGGGCGGGCGGGGCGCCGACCGGGGGCCTCGTCCTTGGCCCGGCCCGCCTGGGATCCAGGGATCACGCCGAGCGCGCGGGGCGTACGGGCCTCACGGCGGCCGCCTCGCCGGGCGCCGCGGGCAGCACGCGCTTGGCCGGGAAGCGCAGCGTGGCCTGGGTGCCTTCGCCCAATCGGCTGGTCAGGTGGAAGCTGCCGTCGTGCATCTCGACGAACGACTTGGTCAGCGGCAGGCCGAGGCCGGTGCCCTGATAGTTTCGGCTGAGCGAGGACTCCACCTGGCAAAACGGTGTGAGCACGCGCTGGATGTCCGATTCGGCGATGCCGATGCCGGTGTCGCATACGCTGAGACACAACGCGCCGTCGGCGGCCGACGACAGGCGGAGCTCCACCCGGCCGCCCCGCCGCGTGAATTTGACCGCGTTGGACAGGAGGTTGAGCAGGGCCTGCTTGACCAGCCGCTCGTCGGCGAACAGCCTCGGCAGATCGGCCTCGCCGACGATGCGGAGCTCGACGCCCGCGTGCGCGGCGCGGTCGGCCACCAGGCGCACGGCCTTTTCCGCCAGCGCGCCGAGCTCGATCGACTCGTCGAGCAGCTCGACCCGCCCGGCCTCGATCTTCGAAAGATCCAGGATCTCGTTGATCAGATCGAGCAGGTGCTGGCCGCTCTCGTGAATGTCGACGGCGTATTCGCGGTAGCGGGGCTGGCCCAGGGGACCGGCGATCTCTTTCATGAGGACTTCCGAGAAGCCGAGGATGGCGTTGAGCGGCGTGCGCAGCTCGTGGCTCATGTTGGCGAGGAAGTCGCTCTTGGCCCGGTTGGCGGTTTCCGCCTGGCGGCGCGCGGTATGGAGGTTTTCCTCGTGGCGCTGGATCTGCGCCAGCATGTGGTTGAAGCCTTCGATGACGCTGCCGAGTTCGTCGCGCCCGTGCGGGACGGCGCGCACCGAGTAGTCCTGCTTCTCCGACACCGTCTGCATCGTCTTCAGCAGTCGCTCGATCGGCGTCGAGATGACCCGTTGCATGCGGGAGATCAGCACGAAGGCGATCGCCAGCGAGACCAGCATCACGGCCAACACGATCCGGGTGTGGGTCCACAGCGACGCGGCGATCTGCTCGAGGCTTGACCTCAGGACCAGGGTGCCGACCGTCTCGCCGTCGAGCAGGATCGGCATGGCCAGGTCGAGCAGGTCGTCGTGGAAGCGCGCGTGGCCGGGGCCGGCGCCGGATTTCGTCTCGACCGGCGGGTTCGGCGCCGCCATCGCCATTCTGTCGTTCGCCGTCTCCCGGAAGGGCGGCGGAATTTCCGCCGCCCCCGCCACGTAGCTGGCGAACAGGCTGCCGTCCTTGCGGAAGATCACCGCTCCGATGATCTCGGGCTTCGCCTTCAGCGCGGCCAGGGTCTCGTCCGCCGAGGCCGGATCGTTGAACACCAGGGCGGCGGTGCTGTTGTCGGCCACGATGCCGGCGATGGTCGTCAGTTCCTTGACCATCGCCGCGCGCGCGCGGCCGTTCTCGATGATCACGTAGAGCGCCGAAGAGAGCACCGAGACCACGAGAATGGTCACCAGCGTGATGGCGGTGATCTTCTGTTTGACGCGCAGGTCGCGAAAGGGTGGCATGGCGGGGTGGCCCTGACTCAATCCTGAATAACCGTTTCGGCCAGGCGAAGCAGCTTGGCGCTCAGCACCAGACCGGCGCGATCGGCGGCCAGTCGGTTGACGAGGAAGCGGGTGCGGTCGTCGACGATCTTGAGCGTGATGATGCCGCCGGCCTGCGAGAAGTCGGGAATGTCCGCGACCGTCAGAATGGCGGCGTCGTGGGTCGCGGCCAGCACGTCGTCGAGGTGTGCGTCCTCGGAGGTGCTGACGAAGAGGAGGTGGCAGCTCCCGACATCGGCGAGGTCTGGGATCAGTCGGGTGCGCAGGAGACGGGTGCCGACCCGCTTGCCGTCGATCGTGGCGAGCGCCTTGCCGAAGGGGTCGACGCCGAGCACGCAAAGTCGCAGCGGCGCGTCGCCGTCTTCGAAGGCCGCCGCCGGCCAGCGGGTGAACTTGGCGAAGTTGTAGAGGATCGCCGCCTTGATGAAGTATTCGCGCTTCGGCTCGGCGGCGATCGCCGCGCCGTTCGTCCCGGCCGACTCGCGCAGCGACTGCGCGGCCGCGCCGCCGGCCGTCAGGACCAGCGCCGCGACGGCGAGGCAGGCCGTCAGGCGGCTCACCGCCCGCCGCCGGCGCCCGCGACGCAGTCTAGGCAGGAGGGCTTCGCCCATCGCGCTCAGCCTCCGTCCTGCGGGTCGAATTGGACGCCGGGACCGAGCAGCAGGCCCGCGACCTCGTCGAGGCCGACGCTGGTGACGTAGAGCTGGAAGCCGTTGGTGTCGACTTGGGCGAGGGTCCAGCCGGGGTCGCTGACGACGCGGTCCTGGCCGTCGCCGAGCACGCTCAAGAGCCCGTTGTCGGTGATGTCGAGCACGTCGGCGGCCGTCAGCGTCAGCGTGTTGGCGCCGGGGTCGCTCAGGAGGTTGACGCTCTCGATGCTGACCACCTGCCCGGCGAACGCGCTCAGATCGATGTCGCCCGCCACGACGAGGAGCTCGTCGTCGCCGTCGCCGCCGTCGACGCGTTGATCCGCCGCGTCCCACACCAGCACGTCGTCGTCGGCGCCGCCGATCAGGACGTCGCTGCCGGCGCCGCCGTCCAGCCAGTCTTGGCCGCCCTCGCCGTCGAGCCAGTCGCTGCCGTCGCCGCCGAACAGCTGGTCGTCGCCGCCGCCGCCGAACAGCACGTCGTCGTGGTTCTCGCCGTAGAGCGCGTCGGCGCCGGTGCCGCCGTAAAGCTGGTCGTCGTGATTGCCGCCCAGCAGGACGTCGTCGCCGCTGCCGCCGAACAGCATGTCGTCTTGGTTGCCGCCGACCAAGAGGTCGTCGCCGCTGCCGCCGTAGAGCTGGTCGTTGTTGTTGAGGCCGCTCAGGCTGTCGTTGCCGGCGCCGCCGAACAGCACGTCGACGAAATTGGCGCCGGCGCCGACGAGCGTCTGGTCGCCCGGCTGCCCGAGGGCGTCCAGGTCGCTGGGCGAAACCTGAATCGTGAAGCTCTGTTGCAGCGTCTGGCCGCCGTCGCTGGCCTCGACCACGATGGTGTAGCCAGACTGGGCGGTGAAATCGAACGGGCCGGCGACGATGGAGACTTCGCCGGTTTCGCTGTCGATGGCGAAACGTCCGCCCGCGTCGTCCACCAGACCGAAGGACACCTGAGCGTCGGCGCCGGATGCCGTGACCCGGCCGACCGCGTCGGCCACCGACCAGCTCTCGCCGACCGTGCCATCGGCCATGTCGATGGCGAAGGGCGTGAACCAGGTCTGGATGGGATTGGACGGGCTTGGCGGGCTCGGCGGGATTGCGCCCGGAACCGGCAGGTTGCCGAGCGGCGACGGCGTTCCGCCGCCGAACTGCAAGCTTTGCGCGCCGGCGGTCGGGTCTACGCCCGGATCGTAGAATCCGTAGCCGCCGGCGCTCAGGGTGAAGTCGTCCTCCTGCCACAGCCACTCGACGGGCTCGACCTGCAGCTCGAGAACCTGGTTGGCACCGCCGCCGCTGCCGGCCTGTCCTTCGCCGCTTTGATCGACCGCGTCCGACGCCTCGTCCGTCGCGTCGTCCTTCGTCTTGGCCTCGTCGATTTGGTCGTCCTCGGCATCGCTGCTGACGCTTAGCGACAGAAGCTGCTCGAGGTCCAGGGTGGTGAAATCGACCGGCGCCTTGGGGTCCGGCCCGTTGCCCGGCCGTTCGGCGGTTTGCTCGGCCCGCGGCTCGGAGGGATCGCCCGCGGTTCCCAGCGGCAGCTCTATGAGGTCGTCCAGGTCGAGCCGAGTCAGGTCGTCATCGGTCAGACCCAGGGCGCTAGACGCCGCGGGCGTCCCAGGATATATTCCTGGTTGACCTCGACCTTTTACTGACATTGGCTCGCCTTTTCATAAATTATCGAATAATACTCTAGCGGGGATCGATAAAGCATTTATTATAGAACGATGTTTTACATAAACTTGTCTTGATGTTATTTAAAATTTTATAGAAGGGAGATTCGCCCGCTTTGAGCGGCCAACGCGCGCGGGCCGCCAGTCTGTCGCCGGCCCGCCGCAGGACGGGATGCGCAGGACGGGACGCGCAGGACGGGACGCGCAGGACGGGACGCGCAGGACGGGACGCGCAGGCCAGGCGAAGGGCCATGCGGACGGCCGGCGGGAAGGCTGAGAGAAAGGCCGGGCTTGCGGCTAAGCGAGGGTGAGCAACCGCTCGCACAAAGCCGTGAGCGCTTGGTCGACCGAGGCGAGGCGCACGACGCCGGGCAGGTCGGGCGCCTCGTCGAGCGCCAGGACCGGCCGGCCGAACTGGAGGGCGAAGGCGATCTCCGAGACGGTGCCGTAGCCGCCGCCGACCGCGATCAGGCAGACCGCGGCGCGGGCGATCACGGCGTTGCGCGCGACGCCGAGGCCGGTCGCCAGCGGCAGCGTGACGTAGGGATTGGCGGCGGTCCAGGTGTCGTCCGGGAGCAGGCCGATCGAGACGCCGCCGGCGTCGGCCACGCCGCGGCAGACCGCTTCCATGACGCCCTCGCGGCCGCCGCAGAGCACCGTCAGACCGAGCCGGGCGAGGCCCGCGCCCAGGGCCTCGGCGGTGGCGAGCTGCGCCGCCGTGGCCGCGCGCGGCCCGACCACGCCGACCGGGGCCTTGAGCGGCTGGCCGCTGTCGCGTTGCAGCCAGGCGACGGCCTCGTCGGGCGAGACGCGCTCGAGATCGGCGGGCGGAACCTCCTCGGCCCCGGCGTCCGCCCACGCGCGATCGCCCGCGACGAAGCGGCGGCCGCGGCCGTCGTAAAGCCTGTTGCGGGTGCGATCGAGCCTGAGGGTCATGGGGCGGGCCGAGGGGCTGGGGCGAAGGGCTGGGGCGAAGGGCTGGGGCGAAGGGCTGGGGCGAGGGGCCGATTACGGGGGGCGGTTGCCGGGGGGCGGCCTTCCGGCGCGCCTTCTGCTATCATGCCTCACCGGCCGCGCCGAACGGAAGAGGCGCGCGCCGTCGAACGAAGCGGGGGGAGAGCGAGGCGATGTCCGAGCCGACGAGGCCAGACCCGAGCGCGGCGGACCAGGAGGCCCTGGTCGCGCGGTGGCAGGAGCTGAGCGAGCAGAGCCAGCGGGTGGTCGAGGCCTTTCTCGCGCGCCAGGAGGCGGGCGATCACTACTCGATCATCGATCTGGCCGGGATCAGCCGCGCCTTCGCCCAGTTGACCGCCAAGATGCTGGAGGATCCCGCGAAGCTGGCCCAGGCGCAGGCCCAGCTCTGGCAGGATTCGCTCAAGCTGTGGCACAGCACGGCGCAGCGCCTGATGGGCGGCGAGGCCGAGCCCGTCGCGGCGGCCGAGCGCGGCGACCGGCGCTTCAAGGACAAGGCGTGGGACGAGGAGCTCGCCTTCGACTACGTCAAGCAGTCCTACCTCTTGGCGGCGCGCTGGATGCAGGGCCTGGTCGGCGAGGTCGAGGGCCTCGAGCCCGCGGACAAGGAGAAGATCGACTTCTACACCCGCCAATACCTGAGCGCGGTGTCGCCCAGCAACTTCATCGCCACCAACCCGGCGGTCATGCGCCGGATCGAGCAGACCAAGGGCCAGTGCCTGCTCGACGGCCTCAAGCACATGCTCGCCGACATGGAGCGCGGGCGCGGCGAGCTGCAAATCTCCATGACCGACATGGAGGCCTTCAAGGTGGGCGAGAACGTGGCGGTCAGCCCCGGCAAGGTGATCTTCCAGAACGAGCTCATGCAGCTCATCCAATACGCGCCGTCGACCGAGCAGGTCTACCGGCGCCCGCTCCTGATCGTGCCGCCGTGGATCAACAAGTTCTACGTCCTCGACCTGCAGCCCAAGAACAGCCTGATCAAGTGGGTGGTCGACCAGGGCTACACGCTGTTCGTCATTTCCTGGGTGAACCCGCGCAAGGACCTGGCTGGCAAGACCTTCGACGACTACCTGCTGGAGGGCCCGATCGCGGCGATGGACGCGATCGCGCAGGCGACCGGCGAGCGCGAGCTGAACATCCTCGGCTTCTGCATCGGCGGGATCCTGGTCGAGGCGCTGCTCGCCTACCTGGCGGCCAAGGGCGACGAGCGCATCAAGTCGGCCACCCTGCTCGCCACCCTGGTCGACTTCAAGGAGGTCGGCGAGGTCAAGGTCTTCATCGACGACGATCAGTTGGAGAGCCTGGAACAGCACATCCAGGAGAAGGGCTACCTGGAGGGCCGGCACCTGGCGCAGATGTTCAACATGATGCGCGAGAACGACCTGATCTGGTCGTTCGTGGTGAACAACTACCTCATGGGGCGCGACCCCATGCCGTTCGACCTCTTGTACTGGAACTCGGACTCGACCCGCCTGCCGGCGGCCATGCTGCTGTTCTATCTGAAGAAGGTCTACCGGGAGAACGCGCTGATCGAGCCGGACGGGCTGACGCTCGATGGCGTCGGCATCGACCTCAGGCGGGTCGAGACGCCGACCTACGTGCTGGCCACCAAGGAGGACCACATCGCCCCCTGGGTCTCCTGCTATCCGGTGACCCAGGTGTTCTCGGGGCCGGTGCGCTTCGTGCTCGGCGCCTCGGGCCACATCGCCGGCATCGTCAATCCGCCGGCCGCCGGCAAGTACTGCTATTGGACCGGCGGCCGCTATCCGAAGGACCCGGAGGCCTGGTTCGCCAAGGCCAAGATGCACGAGGGCTCGTGGTGGCCCGACTGGGACGCCTGGCTCGCCAAGAAGAGCGGCGCGAAGGTGGCGGCGCGCCAGCCCGGCGACGGCGAGCTGGCGGCGATCGAGGACGCGCCCGGCTCCTACGTCAAGGTCCGCGCGCCGGAGTGAGCGTTGGTTCCGGCGCCGGCGAAGGCGGCGCCCCTCACACCGAGAAATACTTGGCCTGGGGGTGGTGGAGCACGATCGCCGAGGTCGACTGCTCCGGGTCGAGCTGGAAGCCCTCGCTGAGGCCGAGGCCGATGCGCTCGGCGCCGAGCAGCGCCAGGAGCTGGACCTGGTCCTCCAGGTTGGGGCAGGCCGGATAGCCGAAGGAGTAGCGCGAGCCCCGGTAGCCCTGCTGCAAGAGCCGGTCGCGGTCGCGCGCGTCCTCGCCGGCGAAGCCCAGCTCGCCGCGGATGCGCTTGTGCACGTACTCGGCCAGCGCCTCGGCCATCTCGACGCCGAAGCCGTGCAGGTAGAGGTAGTCCTGATATCGGTCCTCGGCGAACCAGGCGCGCGCCACCTCAGACGCCCGCTGGCCGACAGTGACCGCCTGCAGGCCGATCACGTCGCGGCCGGGCTCGGCGATGTCGCGCACGAAGTCGGCGATGCAGAGGCCGTTCTCCCGGTCCTGACGCGGCAGCGCGAAGCGCGCCACCTCGCGCGCCGGCGCGTCCGGGTCGAACAGGACCAGGTCGTCGGCGTCCGCCGCCGCGGGCCAGTAGCCGTAG